>CAJKKJ010000199.1 GCA_905200435.1 uncultured Bacillota bacterium
AAGTAATTGAATCTATAAATGAACTTTTTTCTTCAATTATGGATGAAAAATATGGTAATGCTATTTATAAACTTTCCCATCAAATGTTATTTGGTAATAAGTCCTATGAAAAAAATAAGCCTGAACAAAATTATAGTTTAGAAGTTTATAGTTATGAAGAAAATAAAAAGTATTCATCAGAAGAAATAGAAGCATTTATAATTGCAAGAGATATAAAAAATAAAATTAATAATAAGTTTTTAGTTTTGGGGAAAAATGATTATAGACCTTTAAGTTATGGTGATATTTGTATAATTGTTGATAAAGGAACTAATTTCAATTTATATAAAAAAATACTTGAATATAATGGAATACCAACAACAATAAAAAAAGATCAAGCCTTAACTACTGGTTATGATATTATGCTTTTAAGGAATTTATTAAATATTGTAATTAAAATAAATAGATGTGAATATGATGATAAATTTAGATATAGTTATACATCTGTTGCAAGATCTTTCCTTTTTGAAGAAAGTGATGAACAGATATATAATGAATTATTGAATAAAAATTATAATGAAGAGATTATTAATTTAAGTAAACAAATTGATATTAATAGTGAAGTACCTAGTACAATTATATATAGAATTTTAGATGTTTTTAATTTTTATGAAAAAGCTATTAAGGTAGGGAATATAGAAGAAACATTTATTAAAATGGACAGTATAAGTTCCCTTGCTAGTTCATTAACTGATTCTGATTATACAATTGATGATTTTTATGAATATTTAAGTGAAATGATCGATGGTAAAGATGAAATTAAATATAAAATTAATTCTGATAATTCCGATAATGTAAAACTTATGACAATCCATTCTTCTAAAGGTTTACAATTTAGTTTGTGCTATTTTCTAGGATTTGATAAAGAATTTAATATAAGTGATACTAAAAAAAGTATTTATTATGATAGTAATTATGGTATTGTAATGCCTTATTATGATAATGGATTAGAAGATATGATTACTAAAGAATTATCTAAAAGAAAATATATTTTAGATGAGGTATCGGAAAAAATTAGACTTTTATATGTTGCACTTACAAGGGCTAAAGAAAAGATGATTATTGTATCTAGTATTAATGAAAAAGATAAATATGATGATGTACCAGATAATATAAAATCTATGTATAGGTCTTTTAAAGACATTATATCTAGTACTACTAGTCTTATAAAGTATACTAAATTAGTTGATAATTCAGTTGATTTAAATTATGTCCAAAATATTAGCAAAAATCTAATGAAAGTTGAATCAAATGAAAAAAAAGAATTTGTTGATTTAAATATTAAATATGATTTATTAACCGAAAAACATTTTTCTAAAGTTTCTAGTAAACTCATTACTTTGGAAGAAAAAGAAAAAATGGAATTTGGTACAAAAATGCATGAAATATTTGAGCTTGATTCATTTACCAATCCTAAAAATGAATATGTTAAAAGGTTTATTAAACTTATTGATAAACCAAAGAAAATATTCAAGGAACATGAATTTATTGATGGTGATTCAAAAGGAATTATTGATTTATTGTTAGAATATGATGATCATTATAAAATAATTGATTATAAACTAAAAAATACTAATGATGATGAATATAAAAATCAATTAAAAGGTTACAAAGAACATATTGAAAATATTACTGGAAAACATGTTAAAACCTATCTTTATTCAATAATTGAAAATAAATTAACACAAATAGACTAACAAATATTCCTTAATTTTAAACCTTCATATAATAATGTAGAAGGTGATAAAAATGCTTGAGAATATAATTGCACTTGTAACAATAGCTGTATCATTCTTTTTGGGCAAGCTATCTAAGAAAAGTAACTTTGTAAAAAATGAATTAATACCACTTCAGAATTTGTTTGTAGGAATAGTTGTAGCTGTAATCTATTATTTAATGACTAAAGATATTTCAGTCGCGATCGCAACAGCAGGACTTTTTGCAGGCGGTACATATGATATTGTACACAATATGAAAAAGATGCTTTGCAATAAAGATTCCTAAAGAAAGGCTTTAAGCCTTTTTTAATTTCTTTGAATTGACAAATGAGATTTTATAATTATAATATACTGCAAGGAGAACTTATGAATTATAGTAGGAAAGAATTATACAAATTATTAAAATCTAAAAAAATTCTTGCACTTGGTACTAGAGGTACTATTTTAATAAATGATGATAGTACTTTGCTAAAAATTCCTAAAGAAGTAG
>CAJKKJ010000200.1 GCA_905200435.1 uncultured Bacillota bacterium
GAGTTTTTCTTTCTTGTTTTTCATCATTACTCTCGAAATCATTAATTATTCTTTCGCTTGATTTTGTTCCTGTAAATGGAGTTTTTCTTTCTTGTTTTTCATCATTACTCTCGAAATCATTAATTATTCTTTCACTCGATTTAGTTCCATTGAAAGATATGCCTGAAATACCCGAAGCAATTGTTGCCGAAGAAACTAAAGTACTTCCTGCATTTAGTCCATCAGACAACTTCTCAACCGTTACAGTTGGCATATTGCCAAAAGATTGTTCTAAATACTTTTCTTCGGTAGCAATATTTTCTTTATGATTTTTTATTAAGTTAGTAAAATTCAAGAAATTTGCTTCTATGCTATCTACAGTACTTGTGATATGATTCAATCCACTAGTGAATAAAGCGCTATCAATTAAACAAGAAAATTTACCTGGCACTTCTGATTTTATAGCATTACAAAAATCTGGTAAACTATTATCTTTTTCTATATCATCAAATATTTCTGTCGACAAGTAGATTTTATCCACAAACATCATCCCCTCATTTTACTTTTGTCATTTTTTTACTATCAAGGTTTTCATTAAAATTATCTACAATTATTTGTTTTGCTTCAACATTTATTGACGAATGTAGATAGATAAGCGTATTTAACATTTCTTTTAAAAACGGATCTTTAACCTTATCTAATGAAACTTCTGGTTTAGTTTTAAATTCTGGCTCTTCTAATATTTTTATCTCCCCATTGAAAAACCATTCTTCTCCTGAAATATTATTATTAATAAGCAAATAATCAAACTCATCATGATTATAATGTTCATATATATATGTTTCAAGTATTTTAGATAACATAACATTATTTGTCATATTATTAAACCATATAGCACTCTTACTTGCATTTTCAGGAATACTAAAGTATTCTTTTACTCCTTTTTCTAATTCGTCTTTATTATCAATATTAACTAAAATATTCTTTAAAACATTAAATTTACTATTAACATAATTTTCATCATTACTATCTAACATAAATATTGATGGATTAATTAAATTATTTATGTTACTTATATCAAACTTTCTATCTACTATATAGCCTTCTTCATCGCATTCAATTTTATCAAATACATTATGATTATATATATTTATAAGATAAATTAAATTCTGTGCTTGATTATAATCTAAATCAAATCCATAAAAATCAGTACTTGGATAAGTATCTATTACTATATTATCTTGAAGCATTTTTTCTAAATCAGTATTTGCAATTATGCCATAATTTGCAAAATATAGTAATACTCTTATTGGTTCATCTAAATCAATATCAAATTTATCTATTTCAAAAAATCCAGTATATGGATAAGGTTTATTAAAATTATCCTTATCAATTTCTTTTTTTATGTTATCTGCTTTATTGTTAAAAGTGCTATAATTTGTTTCTATATTTATAGAACTTTCTAAATTATTTTGAGTTATAGCATATGCACCTGTGTAACTTGTTGTTGCAAGTGTAAATGCTGTTAAAGCACTTAAAAGTTTGTTATAAGTTTTTACTTTCATATTATTCCTCTCCTAGCGCGAATAAATTATAATTTGCATCTAAATTAACTGCTTCTGTGCTTAAATTTCCATTTCCTATATCCATTAAATCGCTTTCTGTTAAATGGTTTGGAAAAGCTCCTCTAAAAGCAGTAGAACTATAAATACGAGGTCCTGCAAAACCTACATATTCCTTTTCACTACATCTTGTTTCAGAATTCCATCTCATATTTCTTGCTGGCGCTGATTCCATTACTATTACAAAAGTATTTCCTTCAGAATCTACAGCTTCATATGTTGGTATTCCAACATGATATGCACCTGATTTATCATTAGCTAATGATACAATTTCGCCATTTTTATATCCACTTTCTGACCAATCGGAACTTACTTGCTTAAATCTTGATGCACCTATATATTGGCCAGAACCCATTAGCTTTTGAAGAGGTGATCCTTTTACAGCTACACCATCAATAGCATTTTTTCCTGATGTTGTATAATCTTCTAAAACACCACCTATAATTGAGTCAGCAAATGATAAACAACTTAATTTTTCTGCTTTATTCATACTTTGGCTTCCATCAAGAAACAACTTATCCTCTTGAATTCCACCATAAGCATAGGTTGTTACAAAATCACTACCCATTATAATTGCTCTTATTCTAGTATTTTCTGTTATTGTTAAATTTCCTTCATCACTATAATGTTTTAATGTC
>CAJKKJ010000201.1 GCA_905200435.1 uncultured Bacillota bacterium
CAACATATAGTAAGATGGTGTATAAATATGAAGCTAAAAATTATGTCGAAAATAAAATAGGAAAAGAATATATAATACCTACATTGGGTGTATGGGAGGAATTTGACAAAATTAATTTTAGTGAATTACCAAATCAATTTGTATTAAAAACAACTCATGATTCAGGAGGCGTTGTAATTGTAAAAGATAAAGATAAAATGAATCTTGTAAAAACAAAAAAAATTATTGAAGATTCTTTAAATAATAACTATTATCTTCAAGGCAGAGAGTGGCCATATAAAAATGTGAAGCATAGAATTATTGCAGAAAAATATATGGTAGATGAATCAGGATATGAGTTAAAAGATTACAAATTTTTTTGTTTTAATGGGATAGCAAAAGTAATGTTTATTGCTTCGGATAGACAAAATACTAATGAAGAAACTAAGTTTGATTTTTTTGATATGGAATTTAATCATTTGCCATTTACTAATGGTCATCCTAATTCTAATAAGATTATAATAAAACCCAAGTCTTTTGAAAAAATGAAAAAGTTGGCTGAAATATTATCAGAGGGAATTCCACAAGTTAGAATAGATTTTTATGATATTAATGGAAATATTTATTTTGGAGAAATGACTTTTTCACATTGGAGTGGATTTGTTCCATTTATTCCGGATGAATGGGATTATCGTTTGGGAAGTATGATAAATTTGCCAGTAAAATAATTGATAAATAGAGGGATATGATGAGAGAAAGAAAATTAGCCAAAAATACTATTTCATCTTTAATATTTCAGGTGACAACAATAGTAAGTGGTTTTATATTACCGAGATTAATTTTGAAACAATATGGATCGTCTGTTAATGGATTAGTCAATTCTATTGCACAATTTTTGAGTATAATTTCTTTCCTTGAATTGGGGGTAGGTGCAGTTGTCCAATCAACATTGTATAAACCTTTGGCAGAAAATGATAATGTTCAAGTTAGTAAAATATTAGCATCAGCAGAAAAGTTTTTTAAAAATTTAGCGCGAATTTTAATAATATATATAATTATACTTGTTTTTTGTTATCCTTATTTGGGAAATCAAAAATATAGTTTTCTTTATACAGCAACATTAATAGGAGCAATGTGCATTAGTTATTTTGCACAATACTATTTTGGGGTTGTTGACCGGTTATTATTAACTGCGGATCAAAAAGGCTATATTCAATATAATGCACAGACAATAACATTAATACTAAATACTGTTATAAGTATAAGTTTAATAAAATGTGGTAGTTCAATACAATTACTTAAACTAATGTCATCTTTGATATATTTATTTAGACCCATTTACTTAAGAATATACATAAATAGACACTATGTAATTAATCGAAAAATTAGCTATGATGAGGAACCTATTAAACAAAAATGGAATGGTGTTGCACAACATGTTTGTTCAGTTGTGTTGGATAGTACGGATAATATTGTATTAACAATTTTTGCAACATTGTCAGATGTATCTATTTATTCAGTATATTATTTGGTTGTAAGTGGAGTAAAACAGTTATTTTTATCACTAACAAATGGAATTCAATCGTTAATAGGGGAGCTTTGGGCAAAACAAGAATTAGATAATTTGAAAAAATATTTTGAATGGATTGAATGGAGTATACATACAGGTGTTGTGTTTATTTTTGGTTGCACATTGTTTTTGATTGTTCCGTTTGTTCAGGTTTATACTGAGGGAATTACAGATGCTAATTATGTTGTACCAAGCTTTGCTATATTATTAACAGTGGCAAATGCAATGCATTGTTTACGGTTACCTTATAATATTATGATACTTGCAGCTGGACATTATAAACAAACACAATGCAATTATATTATTGCTACAATTATGAACATAGTTCTTTCGATTATGATGGTTCAAATTTGGGGCTTGATAGGTGTTGCAATAGGTACAATTTGTGCAATGACATTTCAGACGATGTGGATGATGTATTACGATTCAAAAAATTTTATAAAGTGGCCACTTGTAAAATCTATAAAGCAATTTTCAATTGATATATTTACTATAATTATAGGGTTTATTGTATGTAATCAGATACACATGAAGAATATCGATATTATTTCGTGGGTCTTATTAGCTTTTTCTACAATTATTATATTTGGATGTATTATTGTAGCAATTAATATGATTTTTTATAGAGAAAAAATTGTAAGATTATTAAAAGTGATAAGAAAAGGTTTA
>CAJKKJ010000202.1 GCA_905200435.1 uncultured Bacillota bacterium
TTACTAATCCACTTTTTGGATTATATATTGCAACAGCTTTTTTCATGTTTTGCCTTCTTTCACTTATATTTTAGCAAAAAATATTTTATTTTAAAATAGTTTATTGATTTTTTAATAATTTTTAATAAAGTGTTAAAAAAAATATCATATTGATAGACTTCATAATTTTTTTATATTCTAAAGAAAAGAGCACTACAAATATTATTTTCTTTTGAAAATTTATTTAATGGACTTATAACCATTACATAATTACTTTGAATTTTTATGTTATTATGATAGCAATATGCACATGTATTTAAAACAAAAAATTTGTTACGTTTTTTTCGCAGCGAGAAACGAGACGGTGGTTCTTGAAAATGCTGCAACTTCATTTAAATTTATGGGTAATGTATGGGTTTTATCATCGTATGAAGATTCTTCTGATGTAGCTTCAATATTATTGATTTTTACACTTCCTTTTATGAAATTTATAAGTGATGTATTAAGAATGTCTGTTATTATTACATTTGTATAAGAATCTTCTGTTTGATTTTCTAATTCTATTGTATAAGTTAAATTACCACTTGCCCAGTTCTTTTTATCAACACTTTTTGTAAGTTTTAAACCATCTATCATATTTACTACAAATGTATTAGATGTGAGTGTTGTTGGGATATCTTTATAATTACCAAGTGCTGTTACTGTATTATTTAATTCGTTCATAGTCACCTCCTATAATAAATATTAAAAAAATATTTTACAAACTTTAAAAAAAATATAAATTACATGTGTAACTTATATTTTATGTATATATTTTTTTACTTACTATTTTACTATTTTTTAATTTGCTTAAAAAGTCAAAGTAGAACATATAATTTCCTGGAATTACAAAACTTCCTGATTCAATTTTGTCTATTAGAATATCTTTAATTATAATGTCTACAAGTAAAACACAATTGTTTCTTGTTGAATAGTATTTTTTAAATTTACCACTTTTAAATTTATAAAATTTAGCATTCATTGTTGTTTCTAATTTATGAGCATATGTATAATCATATGGGCTTGACCAAGGAACTGTATCGGCTTTTAATTTTTTTATTCTTTCTCTTATGATATTTTTTTCTTTTTCGGTTAATTTAAATCCATATTCAAAAACAAATTTTTTATCGGTTTCTATTACAAAATCATAATATTTTAATCTATCGTTTAAACTATACATAACACCATCACCAAATATTTTAAAGAAGGATAAACTATCTTTATCATATTGGCCAAATGCTATTACTTCGTCTTCAAAACAAATATCTAAATGACCTGGCCTACTATATAATTTTGGTCCTACATGTATTGATATATATATATCTGGTTTTTGATACTCAAAGTCTTCTTTTATTTCTTTATTCATTTCTTTTAGTATTTTTATTTTTTTATATTTAAAATATGGTAGTACTAGTGCCATAAAAACTGGGATAGTTGGTCTTATTCCTTTTATTTTATATGATGTTATACTCATTATAAAATCTCTAAAATAAGTAATTGCGAATTCAAATAAATATAGTCCTATTAAATATGAAGTGAGTATATTTTTGGATATAATGAATATGCATATAATTATTGAAAATATAGCACTTAATAAATAGTATATACCTTTTAATAAATTTTCTTTTCTTATCATTATAAAATATATTATTCTATTGATAAAATCTCATACAAAGAAAACTATATATGATATTTGAAAGAAAAGAACAAAACTTGATTTTAATTTGTACACTACATAACTAATTAGCAATATTAAAATTCCTGCAAATAAATTTTGAAAAAATTTTTTACTATTTTTTAGATTTTTCCATAAAATCATATTTGATATTATTCTTATGATTATTATACATAGAAATGTTATAAAAACAATATTGGTTACTTCTTTTGGAAAAATGAATACCATTATTCCTGTAAATAAAGATAATAGTGCTGTAAATAAAATTCTTATTGAATCCATTATGCCTCCACTTTATTTTTTATTTTATTTGTTATTATATAGAATGTGATGAATATTATTCCTATTAATAACATAATCAAAGAATAAATTAAGAATTGATAGAATACTTGATTCAGTATTATGTTTATAAATTCTTCCATATTTAATGCACTTATTATTGTATTTTTGAATAAATAACTTCCTATTAATGATAAGCTAGTTGCAACAAATGATATACCAGTATACAAAA
>CAJKKJ010000203.1 GCA_905200435.1 uncultured Bacillota bacterium
ATGATAATATAAATAAAAAAGAAAAAAAATAATAAAATAAAAAAGGAAAAATAAAAAATGAAAAAAAATAATAAAATAAAAAAAATAATAATTTTAATATTAATTATTTTATTTTTTTTAATTATTTTTTCCACTATTTTTTCTATTTATTATTCTATGAACAATAATATTGTTGAAGGGATTGAAATTCAAGGAATTTCTGTTTCTGGAATAACGAAAGAAAATGCGGAAAATAAATTAAAAGAAATAATTAATAATTTAGAAAAAAAAGAAATAATTATTAATTATAATAATTATGAAAATAAAATAAATTTAAATGAATTAGAAATTAATTATAATATTAATGATGCAATAAATAATGCATGTGAAATTGGAAGAAAAAATAATATTTTTATTAATAATTTTGAAATATTAAAAACAATAATATTAAAAAATAATATTAAATTAGAAATTAATTATGATGAAAAATTATTAGATTCAAAAATAGATTCTATTAATGCAAATCTTCCAGGATTAGTTCAAGAATATAATTATTATGTTGAGGATAATAATTTAATTATAATTAAGGGAAAAGATGGAATAATAATTGATAAAGAAAAATTAAAAGAAAAAATAAATAATGAAATAAATAATTTAAACTCAGATACAATAAATATTGAGCTTCCAATTATTAATAAAAAAGCAGATGGAATTAATTTGAAAAAAATTCATGATGAAATATATAAACAGGCGCAAGATGCATATATTACACAAAATCCTTTAACAGTACATCCAAATGTAAATGGAGTAGATTTTGCAATATCTATTGAAGAGGCAGAAGAATTATTAAAGGAAGAAAAAGAGGAATATATAATTCCATTGAAAATTACAGTTGCAGAAAAAACTGTGAGTGATTTAGGAGAAGATGCTTTTCCAAATACATTAGGAAATTTTACAACGAGATATGATGCAAGTAATAAAAATAGAAGTAATAATATTTATTTAGCTTCAGAAAAAATAAATGGAACTATAATAATGCCAGGAGAGACTTTCTCATATAACCAGGTTGTAGGAAAAAGAACAATAGATGCGGGATATAAGGAGGCAGGTGCATATGCTGGAGGAAAGGTAATTCAGGAAATTGGTGGAGGCATTTGTCAAGTATCATCTACTTTATATAATGCGGTATTATATGCTGATTTGGAGATTGTAGAAAGAAGTAATCATTATTTTGAAACATCATATGTGACGACTGGAAGAGATGCAACGGTATCGTGGGGAACAGTTGATTTTAAATTTAAAAACAATAGAACTTATCCAATAAAAATTGAAGCAGTTGCGAAAAATGGTATTAATAAAATATCAATATTAGGAATAAAAGAGGAAAAAGAATATGAAATTGTGATACAGTCAAAAGTTACTTCAATAATTGAACAGGAGATAAAATATGAAAATGACTATTCTATACCATATGGAGAAGAAGAAGTTGAACAACAAGGTCACAATGGTTGTACTAGCAAAACATATATAATAAAAAAATTAAATGGAGCTACAGTATCAACTGAAGAAATAACATCCGATTATTATCACGCATTAGATAAAATAATAAAAAAAGGAATGAAACGATAAAATTAATAAGTATTTTTTGCGAAAATGCAAATAAATACTTATTTTTTTATTGACAAAATAAATATGAAGTGTTACAATTAGAATTGTGCATGTATCATGGATTTTATATTACCTAAAAGATTGTACAGTGCATAAATAATATGATATATGCACCATTAGCTCAGCTGGTAGAGCAACTGACTCTTAATCAGGAGGTCCGCGGTTCGATCCCGCGATGGTGCACCAAAAATTAAAGAAGTACTAAAAAAGTGCTTCTTTATTTTTCTAGCAAATAACATTTTAATATTGTATAAAAACTATTTTAAAAATCAATAATTATCATTAATATTTTTTTATAAGAAATTAAAATAGTATTATAATTTAAAAAAATGTATAGTAAAAAATTAATTGTAAATTAAAAACAATTAATTATAAATAAAATAATTAATTATAAATTAAAATAATTATTATAAATAAAAAATAATTAATTATAAATTTAAAATAATTAATTATAAATTAAAATAATTATTATAAATAAAAAATAATTAATTATAAATTTAAAATAATTAATTATAAATTAAAATAATTATTATAAATAAAAAATAATTAATTA
>CAJKKJ010000204.1 GCA_905200435.1 uncultured Bacillota bacterium
TTGTATAATATACATAAGCTATATTATTATCTTCATCAATTTTAATAAAGTTTTTATCCTTACTATCGTAAGTAAATCCTGTAAATGATTTTTCTTTAACTTCTACATCAAAACCATAATTAGCTTTACCATTTTCAGTTAAAAGGACATTATC
Source organism: uncultured Bacillota bacterium (assembly GCA_905200435.1). GTDB lineage: Bacteria > Bacillota_I > Bacilli_A > RF39 > UBA660 > CAG-884. The sequence goes on from CAJKKJ010000204.1 coordinate 155, forward strand.
TTCATTTCCTTTTTCAACGTGTTTAATAGTATAAGCGTATTCTGGTTGTACCCAGTATACTTCTGGATTTTTAGTTGATTCTTTTGTTTCACCTAAACCATCCCAAGTATAAGTAAAGTTATCATTAGTATTATGCCAACCAGTTGTTGAATTTTTATCAATTTGAATTTCAAACTTACCAACTTCTTGCCATTCACCAGTTGTTTTATCTAATGTTAAAGTAATTTTTCCATCTTTATCAGTATCACTTTCAGATGAGAAAGCTTTACCAATATTATCAACTATAACTAAATTCTTAGCTGCTGGTGAATAAACAGTTGTACTTGAAACAATACCCTTTAATTTATCAACTATATTATCTTTATCAGATGAAACATAGTGTTGATTATCTGTTGCAATTAATTTTAAAATAGAAGCAGCAGTTGAATTTCTATAAGGGTCCCACCAGCCTCCTTCATATATAATTTCGTTTGATAAATCATAACCAACTGTGAAAATCTCTACTCCACTATCTTTTAAAGCTTTTGCAGTATTTACTGGATAATCAATACAATAATAACCAGTATTGCTTCCATTTCCACCATCACCAATTACACCATATTTAGTAGGTGCTCCATCACTTATAACAATAACATACTTTTTAGCGTCTTTTTTTATTTTATCACTAGAAAGTAATGTTTTTGCTTTCTCTAAACCAGCATGTAAATTAGTTGCGCCTTTCTCATCCCATTGATTAGTTGGTGCATAACCAAATAATGTATCATCAGATGTACTTTTTAAATTACTATTTACAAACTCCTGAGTTGTTTTTGCTGTAGTACCGAAAGTTACAACTGCTATATTTGCTTTAGCATATTTTTCAATTAAACCTTCAGCAAATGCTCTTGCAGCATTTTTAGCATTATCCCATTTACCTGCTTTGTTAGTCATAGAGTTTGATCTATCAAAAACTATTACAGCATAAATAGGCGCTTCATTATAAGTTGTTTTACTTGTATCTTTTCCGCGTGTTTCAAATTTTACTTCGTATTTACCATTATTATCTAATTTTGTAACAGTCTTACGAATTTCAACATCGCCCTCAGATTTAAAACTTCCTTCGGTTGCAGAAACACTCTCGCCAATTTCACTTTTGTATTCAGTTCCTAATCTTAAATCTCCTGCTTTAGCATCTACTTCACTTGCCAAAACACAGATTGGTCCTAAGAACATATCAAGTAATGTTACAATTACCATAAGAATACTAGTGAACTTCTTAAATAATTCTTTCATTAAAACCTCCCTGAAATTTTCTGATATTTTTTCATTCTTCCTCCATCTTCATAAGTAAAATGTCAAAATACCTGAATTCGAGTATTTATTATAAAAGATTTATTTTTTTTGTCAAGTTATAACAATTAAAAAATGTTTTTATTTGAATTAAATTATAAAAAAATCTTTTTCTTAGAAAAAAAATTCAAAATTTATATTTAGACATTTTATCTTTCTAATAATATTATTATCTAAATTTAAAATTTTGAAACACTTTATATAAAACAAAAAACGACAAAAATCACAGATTTAATTCTATGAAAATTTTTCTTTTTTTAAATATGAATATATTTCTTTTAAAACAATTAGGAAAGGAATAGATAAAATAATACCCAAGAAACCAAAAAGCGTGCTGAAGAAAGTGATACCAATTATACTAAGTATCGGGCTAATACCATTACTCTTTTTAAATACAATAGGATTTATTATGTATGAATCTAGGATTGAACAAATAATAATTACAATAACTGTTTTAATAAGCATCACTCTAGAATGTGTTGAAAGAAGTGCGATTAAACAAAATATCATACCTCCAAAATAAGGAATCATATTTAAAATGGATGCTAAGAAAGCTAGTTGTAAAAAATTATCGTGTTTTATAATCATATAAAAAAATAAATATTCAAAAAATGTAATTAAACTTATTATTAATGTTGATTTTAAATATATTTTTATTTTTTTATCTGATTCTACGATAATACTATAATATTTTTTATTTTTAAATAAATCAT
>CAJKKJ010000205.1 GCA_905200435.1 uncultured Bacillota bacterium
CCAATGGTATTAGATGTGCACCATCATAATTGTAATAAAACCGACAAAGATTTATCTAATTATTTAAATGAAATTTTTAATACTTGGGATACAACACCCAAAATACATTTTTCTTCCCCTAAAAATAAAAAAGACTTTAGAGCACATAATGATTATATAAATAGTGATGACTTCATAAATTTTATTAAATTAATTGATAGAGATATAGATGTTATGTTAGAAGCTAAAGCAAAAGATGATGCTTTATTTAGATTAGTAAGAGAATTAAAATATAAAACAAATTATATCTTTCTAGATGAAACAACCATAAAAAAAGATCTATAAAGATCTTATTCAACATCAACACCCTTTTTAAATGTAAATATATTTATAATATTAATAATTACTATAATTACTATATAAATAACTATAATCATATATAACAATTATGTTAATACATCAACATTTAATATTTGATTAGTTTTAAATATTTGCATTATTCCATCGTTAGTTAAACCAACTAAATATACAGAACCAAGTACAGCTAGTTGAGCACATGCATAAGTTATAAATCCAAATAAAACCGATAATAACATTTTGTTATTGTTTTTTTTATGCCCAAATAATAATCCAGTAATACCAGATACTAATAGTGTTAATAACTCTACTGTAATAACAAGTATAAATGTAAGAATTAAACCAAATATTGAAATATTATATATACCAGAAATATGGGTTAAAGAATTTGCTATATAATCAAATAAATCTTTAGAATAACAAGCAATAAATAAAGATATAAATACTACCACCATACTTGTAAACATTGCTATTATAGATGCAAGTATTTTAGATAAATAAATTGTTTCTTTTTTTACAGGTAATGTATGAGTTAAATATGATTCATCACCATATATATTACTCTTAAATCTAACCCATGAACGCATTATTGTATTTACTATAATATTTACAACAAAAGCAATTACAGTCCCACATAATATTTTATTTATAATCAAAATTGCAAGTGATGGATTATCTACCGTTGTTATTCTTGTTAATACTGCAACAATTAAAGATATTGTATAAAAAATAATTAATAATTTATATATATATGTTAAATCATATTTTAATAATTTCTTTAACATTTAAACATCCTCCTAAATATTTCATCAATTCCTGTTTTTTCTTTTTCCCTTAACTTATCAGCTTCACTAGTAAGAACTATTTTACCTTTATCAATAAATATAACATCATCCAATATTCTTTCTATATCAGATATTAAATGAGTTGAAATAATAATACTTGCATTCTCATTAAAATTAGTTAAAATTGTATCAAGTATATAGTCTCTAGTAGCTGGATCAACACCACCAAGTGGTTCATCTAAAATATAAAGTTTAGCTTTTCTACTCATTACTAATACTAATTGTACTTTTTCTTGCATACCTTTACTCATTTTAGATAATTTTTGTTCTTCATCAAGTCCTAAATCTTTTAATAATTTATGAGCTTTTTTCGCATCAAAATTATCATAAAATTCTTCAAAAAATTTAACTACTTCTTTTACCTTCATAGATTTATCCAAATAAGTTCTTTCAGGTAAATATGATATATCTTTTTTACTTTCTACACCTATTTCATTCCCATTTACTAATATTTCTCCACTATCTCTAGTTAATAAATCATTAATTAATTTTATAAGTGTTGTTTTACCAGTACCATTTTTTCCAAGTAATCCAACTATTCTTCCTTCATTTATAGTAAAACTAATATTTTTAAGAACTTTTCTTTTACCATAACTTTTAGATAAATTTTCAATCTTTAACAATTCCATTATTTTTCCTCACTTTCTTTTATAATTTCAATTATTTCATTCATTGTATAACCTAAACTTTTCATATTTTTTACATAATTAAAAGATAGATCATTAGCATATTTTTGTTTAAATTCATTAATCAATTTTATATCATTTGTAACAAACTTACCATTTGTTCTTTCAGTATAAATTAATTTCATATTTTCAAGTTCAGTTAAAGCTTTTTGCATTGTATTAGGATTAACTTTTTTTTGTAAAGCTAGTTCTCTTACAGATGCAATCCTTTCATTTGGCTTTAACTTACCAGATATAATACTTATTTTTAATTCTTCTACTAATTGAATATAAATTGGTGTATTGTTATCAAATTCCATTGTATCACTTCCTTAATACAATAATACACT
>CAJKKJ010000206.1 GCA_905200435.1 uncultured Bacillota bacterium
TTCTACAGTTCCTCCACCAATTCCAGAATTAACATCTTCTCTTAACTGATTTATCGCACCTACTATAGTTTTATTATCACCAACTAAATTTTCATCTCGTTTCATCTGAATTTCATTTTTATTTATTCCGTTAGTTATTTCTTTAACATCTTTTATTAATTTTTCTAATATAGGAAGATTTTTATCATTTTTTATTTTTTTATCTAACTTAGCTGTTATATTTGGTTTAACTACATAATCAAATTCTTCAGATGTAAAACATTTTAATTCATTTTCTATTGTTCCCGAAACTCTTATTTCACATTCATAAGTTCCAATTATATCAAAATAATCTGTAGTTAAATCAACTTGATACAATAAATCTTCTTTAGATATTAATGTTGCGTCTAAAGGTTTAAATTCATCTGTTTCTGGTTTTAATACTGCAAATTCAACGATTAAATCTTCTGGTATGGTTTTATCTTCATCAGTACAAATTAATTTTATAAAAATATTACATATATTTAAATCTGTATTATAGAAAAATATAGTTTTATCGGATTTAACTTTTGTATTTTTTAAATCTACGGTAATTAAATAATCTTTATCTATATTAATCATTTAATCATCCTCCTTTTATTTATTTTAAAAGGGTTATATAATAAAATATAACCCTAATTTACATTCTTTCTTTTTATATGAGTATAAGTGATATGTATTTTTTTAGCAACACACATTACTATCTATTGGTGTGTGTTGATGCGTGAGCGTTCGTAATATTTTTAAATTGCGAACTAAAACTAAATAGATAATTTAGATAACATAAATTGTTTAGTTAATTTAGCAACATATTTATGTCCTGCCTCCAATAAATGACAATAATCTCTATAATATTTATCATGATTAGTAGTATTCCAAGGTCTTAAATTGCTTTCATAATATAAATCTAAAACAGGAATATTATACATTTTCGCTATTTCTTTTTGCTTATCAATGTATTTACTCATAGCATTATTTGGATATAAACTGTTACGTTCACCTGTTACTGGAGTTGGTGTTATCAAAAACATTACAGCATTTGGATATTTTTCAATTGCCAATTCTATTGATTTTTTTACTGCTCCACATAATGTTGTAGGAGTATCTGAAACTGTATCAGTTACATCTCCAAGAGTTTTTTCTGATTCATTTACACCTGCCATAAATGAAATAATATCATAATCATTACTTGCATTAGTTATTTTATTTATTATATTTCCGTCACCATAACCTGCAACTGCATTTCCTTTAAAATATCCACTACCACCAACAGCATAACTTGTTACAGTTATACCTAAAGCATCAGCTACATAATCATAATATTTTGGTAAACTATCTGAGCTTTTAGGTTGTGATATACTATCCCCAAATACAGCCCATTTTTTGCCATTAAATTCATTTGTAATACCTAATTGTGATAACATATTTCTAGCCTCTTCGTCTACAAAAGGTAATCCGTCATATCCTTTTATTCCAATATTTACTGTTGCCATTAGTTATTACCTCCTTCATATGCTGTATAATAATCATGAATAGTATCTCCTTCTTCAACTTGTACCGTATCAGGTGTGCAATTTAAATTAGTATTAAATACTAAATAAGCACAATTTTCAGGAGTAGTTATTGTTATCCAATCAATAGTAGTTGTTCCTGTATTTGAGTAATCTTCGATAGCGACTGCTTGAGGATAATTATTTAAATATGAGTCATTTATAAGTGAGCGTTCTATAAAATGTAAAGAACTTATTAAATTTTTATCAGAGTCTAAAAATCCAAAATTACCATTTTGCCCAGCATTGTATTTAGATATAGATGTACTTTCACATTTTTTAATACTATACTGTGTATTTGATTTAACAGGTATTTCACAAGCCATCCATGATGAATATACAGTACTATATACGTTAGTTGAATTAATTCCTTTAGCAGGATTTGCAAGCATAGTATCTTTGTCAAATATATTTTTACTTGTTACAATAGTATTTTGTTGAACTGTTACATTACAAGTTGCTGTTTTAGAACCACAAGTAACTGTTATTACAGTAGAACCATTTTTTATAGGTGTTATAACTCCGTTATTTACTACAACTATTCCAGTAGGATTTGTTGTATATGTAACTTTATCTGTTGTATTACTTGGTGTTTTTGTTACAGTTAATGTTTGTGTA
>CAJKKJ010000207.1 GCA_905200435.1 uncultured Bacillota bacterium
TTTAGAATCTAAAGTTAGAGCATTTGCATCATCTAAAATGAAATCAGCTATTCAAATCAAAGAAAAATTAGAAAAATATGCAGCAATTGATAAAGTAAAAGAAGATACAATTTTATATATTAGTGAAGAATATAAAGATAGTGAAGAATTAGAAAAAATGGTAGCCGATGCTTCTAAAATCGTTGATATTATTGAGGGTGAAGAAGTAAGAAATATGATTACCATTGATAAAATAAGACCAGATGGTAGAAAGATGGATGAAATAAGACCACTTTCTTGTGATATTGATTTACTAGCGCGTACTCATGGATCAGCAATTTTTACAAGAGGCCAAACACAAGTACTTGCAACAACTACATTAGGTGCTTTAGGAGAACATCAAATACTAGATGGACTTGGAATTGAAGAAGAAAAAAGATTTATGCTACATTACAATTTCCCAGCATTTTCAGTAGGTGAAACAGGTAGATATGGATCTCCTGGTAGAAGAGAAATTGGTCATGGTGCATTAGGAGAAAGAGCTTTATTACAAGTTATGCCTTCTGAAGAAGAATTCCCTTATACAGTAAGAGTTGTTACAGAAGTTCTAGAATCAAATGGCTCTTCAAGTCAAGCTTCTATTTGTTCAGGCTGTTTATCATTAATGGCAGCTGGTGTACCAATCAAAGCTCCAGTTGCGGGTATTGCAATGGGATTAATAACTAAAGATGATAAATATACTATTTTAACAGATATTCAAGGCTTAGAAGATCATATGGGAGATATGGATTTTAAAGTTGCTGGTACAAGAAAAGGTATCTGCGCTCTACAAATGGATATTAAGATAAAAGGCGTTACTAAAGAAATTTTGGCCGAAGCATTAGAACAAGCTAAAAAAGCCAGAATGCAAATTCTAGATGTTATGGGAAATGTTATAAGTGAACCAAGAAAAGAATTATCACCTTATGCTCCAAAGATCGAAACATTTACAATTAATCCAGAAAAAATTAAAGATGTTATAGGTCGTGGTGGAGAAATGATTACAAAAATCATTCTTGAAGCTAGTAATGTAAAAACAGTTAATGATAAAGATGCTGTTAAAGTTGATTTAGAGGATGATGGTAGAGTAATAATTTATCATAGTGATAAAAATATAATCGCGAAAACTCGTGAAATGATTGAAAACGTTGTTCGTGAAGTTGAAGAAAATGTAATTTATGATGCAAAAGTCGTAAAAGTAGAAGATTTTGGTTGCTTTGCTGAAATTTGGCCAGGATGTGAAGGATTAATACATGTTTCACAACTAGCGCTAGAACACGTTAATAAACCAAGCGATGTTGTTAAAGTTGGCGATATCATAAAAGTAAAATCAATGGGATATGATAAAAAAGGAAGACTAAATTTATCTCACAAAGAAGTATTAAAGGAAACTACAGAAAAGTAGTTTTCTTTTAGTAAAAAAATGTAAAGTTACTTGAAATAAGCACAAGTCTATGTTATTCTATAGATAGTGGGAGGAAATATGAAAACGAAGTCCAATAATTTTTATTTAATTGTTATTATACTTTCGGTCATCGTTTTAGTGACTGCTGGTGCATATGCTTACTATCAAACAAGTTATGCTGGTAAAACATCAGGCAATATACTTGCATGGTCTTTCAAAGTTAATAATGAAACAAAAACATTTACTAAAGAATTAGGAGATTTATATCCTGGAGTATCAGGTGAAATTCCACTTGAATTATCAGCAGTAGGCTCTGGTGTTGATGTAAATTATGAAATTAGTATAGCCTATGATAGTACAAGTCCTACAATTAAAAATTTAAAATTTTATTCAAATAAACTTGGAACAGATAATTATGCAGATGAAGTAAATGAAACAAGTAAATTAACAGGAACAATTACAGCAGGAGAAAAAATAAATAGGGCTATTTATTACTACTGGCCATTTGGTGATGATAGTAGTACTACTGATGACTATAATGATAAAGGAAAAAATATTAAACTAATCATATCTGTTATTGGAAGACAAGCATAGAATTTCTATGTTTTTTTCTTGCTTTTTTTTAATAAATCCATATAATTATTTAATGGGTGATTACATGGAAATAAATGGTTATAAATTAGATGAAGAACAAGAAAATATAGTATACAATAATAGTGACTATTTATTAGTAGTTGCTGGTGCTGGATCATGTAAA
>CAJKKJ010000208.1 GCA_905200435.1 uncultured Bacillota bacterium
CATAACTCTTATCGATACTTCCTTCTTCTATTTTGTGTAAGAAAGTAATATTTCCATTTTCTAAATGAGCACTTACATGAATATTTTTTAAATGTTTTAAATTATTTTCTAGATCAGTTAATTCATGATAGTGCGTACTGAATAGAGTTTTACATTTTATGTTATCATGGATATATTCAATTATTGCTTGGGCAAGAGCCATTCCATCAAAGGTTGCTGTTCCTCTTCCTAGTTCATCAAATAAAATTAAACTTTTTTCAGTTGCTTTTTTTATGGCCATATTTGCTTCATTCATTTCAACCATAAATGTTGATTCACCACTCACTAAATCATCACTTGCACCTATTCTTGTAAATATTTTATCAAAAATTGGTAAATAAGCTTTATCTGCTGGTACAAATGATCCTATTTGGGCCATTATTACGGTAATTGCAAACTGACGCATATAGGTAGATTTTCCGGCCATATTTGGTCCTGTTATTAGTAATATGTTTGTGTTTTCATCAAATTTGATATCATTTTTTACATAGTTATTTATGACTTTTTCAATTACTGGATGTCTATTTTCAATTATTTCTATTTTGTTATCATTTGAAAATATTGGTCTTACATAGTTGTTTTCTTCTGCTACAGTTGCAAATGATTGTAATACATCTATTTCACTTATTATATGAGCAATATCTTGTAATTTTACAATATATTCTTTTACTTTATTTCTTATTTCAATGAATAGATCATATTCTATTTTGATTATTTTTTCTTCAGCATTTAATATTAAATCTTCTTTTTCTTTTAATACTTTACTTATATATCTTTCAGCACCTGCTAGTGTTTGTTTTCTTTCGTAACCGTATTCATCTTTTACTAAATCTAAGCTTCCTTTTGATACTTCGATGTAATAACCAAATACTCTATTATAACCTACTTTTAAATTTTTAATTCCGGTTCTTATTTTTTCTTCATTTTCAAACTGGGCAATAAAATCTTTACCATTTTTACGGATATTTTTTAATTCGTCTAATTCTTTATTGTAGCCTTCTTTAATTAGTCCGCCTTCTTTTAGTGTTATTGGGGCATCTTCATTTATACTGGCATTTAATAGGTTATATAAATCATATGGTACTTCAAACGTATTTGGATATTCTATTTTTTTTAGTATTTCTAATACTACTGGTAATCTTTTTAGAGAATTTTTTAGTTGCAATAAATCTCTAGCTGATGCAGCACCTAATGCAACTCTTCCGGTTAATCTTTCAATATCATATACTCCATCTAAAGCATCTCTTAGATCACTTTTTAAGATAAATTCTTTGATTAATTTTTCTACTATATCTAGTCTTTTATTGATTTCTGTTTCATTTATTAATGGATTTTCGATATAATTTTTTAGCATTCTAGCACCTGGTGCAGTTTTTGTTTTGTCTAGTAGCCATAGTAATGAATATTGTTTTTGTTTTAATCTTAATGTTTCAGTTAATTCTAGATTTCTTTTGGTATGAATATCCATTTTTAAATATTCATTTGTTTTGATTACTTTTGCTTTCATTAGATGTGATAAATCTTGCATTTCTAGTTTTAATAAATAGTTTATTAAGTACTCTATTACTTTTATGTATCTTATATCTTCAATACCTTCATAAATATATTTATATTCTGGTAAACTTTTTATTTCATTTACGATTGTTACATCTATTTTATAATGTTCCATTAATAAATTTTTTATATTAATATCACATTTATCATTCATTATTAGTTCTTTTATACCTATATTTACAATTTCACTTATTATACTTGATATGTCATGGTTTACTAGTGTTACGTTTACTTCTCCTGTTGATAAATCGATATATGATAATGAATATATGTGTTCGAAGTCTATTAAAGCACCTATATAATTATTTTCGGTTTCAAGTAAACTCTCATCTATTATTGTACCTCTTGATACTATTTTAGTTAATCCTCTTTTTACAACACCTTTTGCTTCTTTTGGATCTTCTAATTGTTCACATATACCCACTTTATGTCCGTTTTCAACTAGTTTTTCTAGATACATATTGATTGCATGGTATGGTATTCCGCACATTGGTATTCTTTCTTCTAAACCAGCATTTTTACCTGTTAAAGTTAATTCTAGTTCATGACTTACATTTATGGCATCTTCAAAAA
>CAJKKJ010000209.1 GCA_905200435.1 uncultured Bacillota bacterium
AAATTAAAAAGGGAGAAGGAGAAAAAGGTGAAGAAGCATTATTTAAAAGTTTGTAGTATGATTGCAATACTATCTATATTTATAATAGGAGCATTTTTTAATTCTAATTTAGCGAGTGCAAGTGAAGGAAATGCATTTGAAAGTATATTTAAGTATTTTGAAACTAAGTTATTATCGAATTCAAAAATATCTGATATTGAAACAAACGTAAATCAAACTATTAATTCTAATAATATAAACATTACTATTGAAAGTGTGGCTTGTGATGATAATTATATAAGTATTTCATATAAAGTTTTAAATAAGGATACATTTAACATAAAAGAAAGTGATATTCATAAAGTATCATTACAGGGTCAGATAAAATATACGGATTCAGAAAGCAGTATTTCCACTTTTACGGATAATTTTTCATTTATTGATGAAAATACTTTGCTTATAGTGGAAAAATATAGAATAAGTGATTTGTTTAATGGTGCAATACCAGTTGATGAATTTAATTTAGAAGTAAAATTAAACTCTATTGAAATAATTATGGTTGATGAAATAGATTCAACTAATAAAACAAAAGAATATAATGGAAGCTGGGAGTTTGAAGTTCCCGTAAAGAAGGATTTATCAGAAAGTAAAAATATAGATATAAAAAATATAATAACAGATGGTACATCAATAGAAGATATAGAACTTACACCATATGAATTAAAAATTACAGTAAAACGTGATAAAAATCTTCCAAAAGCAATAGTCACTTTTAAAGATAATAATGGAAATGAAATAGAAAACATATCAGGACATAGAATAAATGATGAAACTATAATACAAACATTAAATCTTCCTAATGTTAATGCAGAATATTTAGTAGGTTATATTAAGTATGTTGATGAAATTCATAATGATACTTGTATTAGTTGTAATGATGATAATACACATTCTCATGAGATAGAAATGGAAGAAAAAATATATTTAAATAACTGATAATAGCAATATTTTTATGTAGTAGTTTATGTGTGGGGGTAATGCTACAAGTTATAAGAGAGTTGAATATTTAACTCTCTTTTTTATTTTATATGATATTAAATTTTATTATAAATTTAATATACAGTATTAAAAGTCAGAATAGAAATTACCACTAATTAAATTGTTTTTTACTTGAGCATTATATAAATAGAGAGAATTTCTAAATATATTTTAATTATTTATTTTTGGATATAAATTTTTTAAGCTAAGTTTTGGATTTATCATTAGCTTCAAAGTAGGATTTGAACTTATTGGTCAATTCTACATTATCAATACCTATATTTTCAATAATAGCGCATATTTGAATTAATCTTCTAGTAAGAGCTTTTCTTTATCCTTTTTTCACGAGCTAGGATTATTTGTTTTTGTAATTTTAATTTATTAATTTTATGTTCAATTTTATTTATTTTTTCTTTATGTTGTATTAAAAAATCAACTATAAATAATAGTATATTGTAAGTCGAAAGGTATAGCAAAAATGTATTATAAACTATGGAAATTATAAAGGGATAATTCTAAAAGCAAGTTGTAAACAATAGCTCATAATACTACAATAAAGTGATAAAATAAAGCCAGTAGTATTAATACATAGAGAGTCTGAACAACAAAAAGAATTAAGTAAATTGAGAAAAAAACGAGATATAGAGGAATTTAGAGATAAGTAAAATATGAGTATAAGTAAGTAAATTCAAGCGTTGACAACAAGGTACAACAAAAAAAAATCTTGCTTTATGCAGAAAAACAGGGTAAAATTAACTTAAATTTGGAATTAAACTTAAATAAAAAAAGCTCTTATTCAACTCTCATATATTAGTCTGCAAACTAACATATGAGCCGAACTTTACAAGGTACTGCAATACCTAGAAAGCTGTTAGAAAAGAACTTCATTTAGTTAGTAACTACGTTCAAGGTTATATCTCACACATAAAACCAAGCACGAAAGCTACTTTATAAAATATATTTTATTCAATATTATGAATAAAGTATAACTGATTAAAGAAGAATTTTCAAGCCTTTTAGTATGGTAAAACCTTACTAAAAGGCTTTTTTATTTAACTAAATAAAAATTAAGACAAGTTTTTCATAAATTAAATACTGAAAAATCCTGTATGGTAAGTGGTTAAGGAATAACACTATAAA
>CAJKKJ010000210.1 GCA_905200435.1 uncultured Bacillota bacterium
GAAAATTTACTATTACATTGGATGCAAGTGGAAGTACAGTAGATATGTATGCGACACTTATTATTGATAGAGGAGATAGTTCAAATAATACTGAATTACCAACTAATTTGAAATTTTATACAACACCAGATCATAAGAGTGAATTACATAAATATTATAGTTTTTTAGAAACTACTGAAACACAAAAAGAAGAATTAACTATATACTGGTATTGGAATCCTTTTATAAGTGATGAAGAGGATAATAAGTATATAAATAGAGAATTTAGTGCAAATATAAAGGTAAGTGCAGTCCAGATAAGTGAATATGCAATGATGAAGAATGGATATAGTACAGCATCATCTGCTAATGGGGGCAGTGAATTTTGGAACAATACATATAGGCCTTATATAAGAACAATCTCATTTGATAATAATTTAAGTAATAAACCTGAAAGTTGTACAGGAGATTCTGATTTATGTTGGGATGTGTCTTATGATGCTAATCAAAATAAAAAAGTATATGCTTATCTAGTCGATAGTGGTTTAAAAGATAGTACAGACTCTACTAAGGTATTATACAATTTATATATTGTAAGCGATGCACCAATATTCGCACCAATTAATTGTGGAGCTATTTTTTATGATTTTAAAAATTTAATATCAATAAAATTTAATGATAATTTTAATACTTCGAAAGTAATAACCTTTTATAAGGTTGGAGGAAGAAACTATGGCATGTTTGAGAATTGTTCAGCAATAACTACTCTAGATTTAAGCTCTTTCAATACATCGAAAGTTACAAATATGGCCCAAATGTTTCAAAACTGTACATCTTTAACAAATTTGGATTTAAGCAGTTTTAATACGAAAAATGTAATTACATTTATGGGAAATTATGTTGATTATGGTATGCTTAGTGGTTGTTCATCTTTAAAAAGTATAGATCTAAGTAATTTTAACACATCAAAAGTAACAGCTATGCCAAATATGTTTTCTAATTGTTCATCTTTAACAGATTTAGACTTAAGCAGTTTTAATACCTCAAATGTAACAAATATGTTCGGCATGTTTAAAAATTGTATAACTTTAACATCCTTAAATTTGAGTAACTTTAATACAGTAAATGTAACAGATATGTATGAAATGTTTGCTGGCTGCTCATCATTAACAAATTTGGATTTAAGCAACTTTAATACATTAAATGTATTTCGTATGAAACGTATGTTTGAAAGATGTACATCTTTAACAATCTTAAATTTAAGTAACTTTAATACATCAAATGTTACATATATGAGCGAAATGTTTAAAAGTTGTTCATCTTTAACGAGTTTGGATTTAAGTAATTTTAATACATCGAATGTAACGGATATGTCTGGCATGTTTGAGGATTGTTCATCATTAACAAATTTGAATTTAAGTAGTTTTGATACTTCGAATGTAATAACTTATGGTCAAGGGTTTTCAGGTATGTTTCACAATTGTTCAAAATTAACAACAACAATTAACATTATGAATGAAAATATAACGAGTTATAATTGGATGTTTGCTGGTGCAGCAACTGATGCTAATGCTAAAATAACAGTAAACTATATTGCAGCATTAGATACAATTGCAGAAGGTGAAACACAAAGTTTAATAGATAAAATAATTGCAACCAAATCATCAAATAGTAATGTTGTAAAAGGAAGTCAAATATAAACAATACATATACATTAAAGGAGTCAATCTCCTTTTTTGTGTGTTGTATTTATTTTTTTAATGTTGTATAATCATATTGGAGGATTTATGAAAAAGAATTTATTTAAAGCATTTGGAATAACTATTGGTATAATTCTATTATCATTCATATTATTAGGTATATTCCCATTCGGTAATAGAAGTATGGTAGTTATAGACTCAAATACCCAATATGTAACTTTTTTAAGTTATTTAAGAACTATTTTATTAGGTCAAAACAACATAAAATATACATTTTCAAGTACATTAGGTCAAAATATGATACCATTAATAGGGTACTATTTAATGAGTATATTCAATATATTAGTAATATTTTTTAAACCAGAAAACATGAAAATATTAATAACAATATTAATGATTTTAAAAATAGGCTTATGTTATATGACAATGGAATATTATTTATCCAAAAAATATAGAAAAAACACAGTGCTATT
>CAJKKJ010000211.1 GCA_905200435.1 uncultured Bacillota bacterium
GTTACATAATAACCATTACTATCTCCATAAAAAGAAGCATATTTACTATAAGACTCTCCTTTTGATGTTAATTCTAAGTCTTTTTCATAATAAATTGTTTGCTCAGCAGTAGTTCCACTTGGTGTTTTTGCATAAACTTTAATCGCTGCACCTTTTGAACATGCACCATTATTTTTAGCTGTAATAACTCCAGTTTTAGCATCAATACCCATACATAATGTATTACTTAATGAGTATGTAACATCTCCTGTAGCATTTTCTACTTTTGCGCTCGCTTTTGCTGTTTTTATTCCATTATAATGAATTGTATCTCTTGATAAGCTTAATGTAATTTTTTCTGGTTTAACTTCAATCGTAGGTTCTTCTTTCTTTTCTTGTTTTGGTGTTTCTTTCTTCTCCTCTACTTCTTTCTTTTCTTGTTTTGGTGTTTCTTTCTTCACCTCTACTTTTTTCCATTTAGCATATAAAGTTGTATCTTCACTTAGTAATGCTTTATCATAAATTGGTCTATCATTAACATCAACCCAACCTTTAAAAGTATAACCTTTATAAGTAGGATCTTTTGGTAGTGTTAGTTCTGTTCCTTTATTTATAGTAATAGCATCAACATTTGATCCACCTTTGCTATCAAAAGTAACAGTAATAGTTTCAACCACTTCCTCATATACCGCTTTTAATTTGATATTTTTATTTATTTTAGTATTAAAGTCATAAGGTTTATCTGCTAAAACATCTTTTCCATCTTTTTCTTCTAAAATTAAATACCAATCAATAAACTGTTCTCCTAAATCTTCTTTTGTTTTAACATCTTTACTATTAATGGTTTTATTGTATTTAACATATACTACTTCTTCTTTTATACCATTATTATAATCAAATGTTACTTCAAATTTACGATTAAAGAACCATAATAAGAATAAAATAACTATCAATAGTAATAGACCAGCTACTATTAAAATAATATTTCTTTTCTTATTATTTTTAGAAGTTTTTTCTTCTTTTTCTTTACTTTTAGTAAACATACTATCTCCTCCTAATAATATTATATATTATTTTCACTTTCTTTAATAGATGAAAAAGGTAATACAAATTTAAGAAAAAATATGACAAAAGTAATAGTTTTTCTATTAAACTCATTGTTTTATATATGAAAAAATCAACTTTGATGATATAATATTTATATATTCTTGAGGTGAATATTATGGTAAATAAGAAGAAAATAATGATTATTGAAGATCAAGCACTGCTTAACAATATGTTAAAGAATACTTTATCAAATGATTATGATATTGTCTGTACTTGTACTAGTGCTAAAGATATGATGAATTTATATAAAAAATATAAACCAGATTTAATATTAACTGATGTAGTTACTAAAGAAGGTGCTAATGGTATAGAATATGCCAAAGAAGTAAAAGATAAATATCATAACAAAGTAAAAATACTTGCTATTACTGGTGTACCAGAAATTACTTTTTTAAATACTGCTAAAGAATATAATTTAGATGGACTAATATATAAAGACACAGATAGTGAATCATTACTTTTTAGTATCAGTCAAGTTCTAAAAGGATATACTCTATTTCCAGATAATTGTATGTATAGTGAAGAAAGCGAAAAATTTAAAGAGCTTTCAGATAAAGAAATTAAAATAATAAGATGTATATGTGAAGCTAAAGATAGAGATGAAATTGCCGAAGAATTAAATATAACCTTAGGTACTTTAAAAAATTATATTTCAAATATTCTTACTAAACTAGAGTTTGATAATATAACTAAACTTACTATATTTTGTTTAAGTAACGGATATATTGTTCCTAATCAAAAATAAAGAAGAAATATTTTGTAAAATTTATTTCTTCTTTTTTATGCTTTTATTATTAATTTAAAATTATCATCAGTTATAACTTTTAAACTACCATTTATATTAGATAATTTCTTACGCATTCCTTTAATTCCTTCATTTTCAAATATAACACTTTTTGGTGCTTTACCTATAGACGAAGGAAAAGGTATAGTATTTTTTGAAATAATAAGAGAAGCTATTACTAATGCTATTATTCACGCTAATAGTAAAAATATAAAAGTAGTTATAACTGCTCGTGATAATTATATAGAAATGGTTATAACAA
>CAJKKJ010000212.1 GCA_905200435.1 uncultured Bacillota bacterium
ATAGTATATTTTTTTTATTTTTAAAGAAGTTATTTAATAACGTATTTATTTCGTCATCACTAAGAAAAGGATCATCTATTTCCACTTTCTTATTTAATTCAAGTGATAATGTATTTTTTTTTATATTTTCTATTACTTCTTTTTTACTTCCACCAACTATCATAATCTAGTTTCCTTACCGCTTTCATATACTGTTTTAAAGTTGTTTGAACTTTCTGCTATTGCAGATGCTCTTTTTAGCATATCATTTAAGTGTTCATCATCTTTTTGTTTATCTTCTAAACTATAATTTTTTTTCATGTTTAGTATTTCTTCATAGTATACTGATTCTTTTGCATATTGCCAAAAGTATTCTTCATATGTAATGTTATCATAGTGCCAAGGTTTAAAGAACAAATTGTAATGGATTAATTTTGGATTATCAATTTTTTCTTTTCCTAAATTTGGCATTGCATCCCAAGTGTTGTCTAGATATTTTATTTTACCATTACATAAAAAATTTATATATGCCTGATCTGGATCTACATTTTCAAAATGGTATTTATTAAATAAGTATAGGAATTTCTCGGATAATTTTTTATTTCTTAATTCTTTCATATTTAGTAATAAAACACCTGAATTTATATAGTCTCTATAGTCTATTCCTACTCCATTTGTAAAGTAGTTTTCAAATTCTTTTATTCCTATAATTGATTTATCTCTACATGCTCCTATATAATTATTTTCTAATGGTATATCATATAATTCAGAAATGTCGCTATTTAAAACAGTGTCACAATCTATGTATATTGCTTTATCATATTCTTTAAACATTTCTGGAATAAATAGTCTAAAATATATTGTTAATGTAAATATATCTGGCCTTAATCTATTATCTTTTATATCATTTATACATCCCAAATTATTATTTATTGGGGTGAAAATAATTTCAGAATTGGGTTTTTCTAAACTTTTTATTTTTTTTATATTTTCAATTGACATGTTATCATGTATAACATGTATTTTATAAAATTTATTTTTGTCGCTTTTATCTAGTAATGATATAATTGCAACACTTAGAAATGGTGCATAGTTATCATCTGATGCAAAAAATATTGGTATCATAAATTCTCCTTTATCTTTTTATATTCATCTAATATATCATCAAAACAATATGTTTTTAAAATATTATGTAATTTATCAATATGCCAAGGCTTAATTGTTTGGGTTTTAAATCGTGGAAAGAATTTGAATGTTGTTGTGAAATGTCTAAATACTGTATCATCATGCATTTTATGTTGTTCATTGTATTTTGATTCAACTATTTTTTTTGTTTTGCAAAGTCTATTTAGTGCTGTTTGATCTGGCATTAACATTTTTATATTTTTGCACATTTCTCTTGCTTCAAAAAATAAATTTGTTTTTTTTATTAATTCCATGTTTAATAGTAGTACACCCGAATTTAAATAATCTTTTTCGTATATTTTCTTTTTAAAGAAATGACTTCCATAATAATCTAGTACACCTACTATTTCATTTTCGGTATTATCAATATCATAGAACTCTTTAAAATTTTTGTTACATACAACATCATAATCTAGATATAGTATTTTGTTTGGCAAATCAAACATATCGGCATATAGTCTTAGCATACAGTATGGCGTAAATCTTGTATCAATGTTTGCTACTGGCTCACATGATTTATATTCTTTACTTGCATCTATTATTTTTACAAAACTTTTTTTGTTTTTGTTTTTTACTATTTTTTCTAAAATAATTCTCTCATTTTCTCCTAATGGTTTATGCTCTTTAAATTCCATTGTTAAAATATAAATGTTTAGTTCATCTTGAACATGTTTGGTTATTGATAGTAGTGATATTATTAAACCATCAATAGTATTTTTATCTCCACAATACATGATATTCATAGTCTTCACTCCTCTATAATTGTTACTATATAATTTTGATATTTTTTTATATTTATTTTATTTTTTATATTAAATGTATCTATTTTTTTATAATTATAATTTAATCCTAAACCAATTAATTTTGAATAGCTTTCTTTTATGGTCCATATAATTGTGAACATTTCTTTTTTGTTTTTTGATTTTTTTATTAAATTTATTTCTTTTTCATTAAA
>CAJKKJ010000213.1 GCA_905200435.1 uncultured Bacillota bacterium
AGCATTTATTATTTTATCTTTTACAGAAACTTTTACAATCTTTTGTTTCATTACTTCGGTTTCTATATTTTCTAAACCTTTTACATTTGCGTCTTCATAATATGAAATTTTACCTTCTATTTTAGAACTGTGATTTTCAAGTTCAATACCATAGAATTTTATATTTCCTTTTATTTCTGCATTATCAGATATAACAAGTTTATTTGAAGCAACATATATATTCCCTTCAATAATTCCTGTAATTTTTACTTCTTCTGCTGCTGCATATAAATCTCTTTTTACATTTCCATTTATTTCAAGACTACTTCCTGCTATAAATAAATCTTTTGATGTAATCCCATTAAAACGAACGTTCATACCAGCTAAAGCTCCGAATAATGAATTTGTGTTTACATCAACTTCAGAACCTGCTACAAAACTAATTCCATCGTAATTTCCAGATGCTTCAACATTTTCACCAACTTGATATAAATTTTTATTTTTAAATTCATTTTCAGTTAATAACTCGTCAGCTTTAACAAAACTTACAGAAAAAATACTAAATATGCTTATTACTAGTGTTATAAATATTTTTTTCATTTTTTACCTCCATAATAATTCTATCATTTTTTATTTTTATTGTCTATAAATTAATAAAATATTCGATTATTTTTGAACATTCTACTTTTTCAATTTCATTTGTTCTTGCATCTTCAACTTCATATTCAATTCCATTAAACTTATTTGCAAGTACGATTATTTTTGGTGTTCCGATTGCATAAACATCATTTATACGTGCTCCAATATTTATATTTTCCCTGTCATCAATTATGGCATTTATATTATTTTCAAGTAATTCATTATATAGTTCAAATGCTTTTTCTTTGTTATTTTCATTATATATTATTTGAACTTTATAATGGGAAATATTATATGGTAAAACAAATCCCTTAAATTCATTATTTTTAATTATTACATTATTCTCGATGATAAGTGCGATTATTCTACCTAAACCAATTCCATAACATCCCATATAATATGGTTTATTTTGTCCATTTTCATCTGTATAAAACAACTGCATTGATTCAGAGTATTTTGTTCCTAATTCAAAATTGTTTCCTAATTCTATTGCTTTTACTTCTTTCATTTTTGATAAATCAATTCCATTAATATATGATTCATCATTTAGTTCTAATACTTCTTTGTTTATTCCAATATTTTTTTCTTCGTCGTATAATATTACATCTTCACCTAAACTTGTTATTGCTTGAAACTCTTCTGATACTTTACCGCCCATTGTTCCACCATCACTTATAACGGATACAATATTAATTCCAAGTCTTTTAAAAATATTTTCATAAACATTGTGCATTTTATTAAAGTTCTCGTGCATTTCTTCTTTGGTTCTATCAAATGAATAGGCATCCATCATTACAAATGTTCTTGGCCTAAATAGATAACCGCGTGCTCTTATTTCTTTTCTAAACTTTTCGCCGATTTGGAAGTATGTTGTTGGTAAATTTTTATATGATAACAATCTATTTGCTCCAAATATAGTTGCGCATTCTTCAGCTGTTGGTGCAAGACCATATTCACCCAAATTATTTTTTATAGTAAACATAATATCCGATTTATCAGTATATAAATCCCATCTATTTGACTGTTCCCATATTTTTTTAGGCTGCACCTTAGGAAATTCTACTTCTATACAGTCAGCTTTTTCAAGTTCTTCTATTATTATATTTTCTACTATTTTCTCAAGTTTTGTCCAAATATTACCATAACCAAATATTCCGCTTTCAAATTGATATAATTCACCTATTTTCATTAATAAATCTTCACCAGAATAATTTTTATCAACTGCATTAAACTTTATTTTTTTTATATTTAATTTACTTAACCTCATAATTCCTCCTACAATTTCCCCACTAATATAGCATATAATTTAAATATTTGCAAAGATTAACTTAATAATTTTGCATATTATTTTAAATATGATATAATATTTTTGGTGATTTTATTGAACACTATAGAAAAAAGTCAAAATGAATTTATTATAAACAAATCAAAATTTATTACTTATATTTTTCATATCAATAACAAAAACGATATTGAAACAATTTTAAATAATATTA
>CAJKKJ010000214.1 GCA_905200435.1 uncultured Bacillota bacterium
CTAAAGCCTTTTTTTTTATAGTAATATGTGTTATAATTTAGGTGAGGCGAACTATGAAAAAGATTAAAGAATTTATATGTACAAACAAATTATTTTTAATTTATGTAATATGTAATTTATTAACAAGTACATTATTAAGATTTTTAACCGTAAAAAATTATTTCAACATAAAACCATTTATAGCTGATTTAGGAACAATAATTGTAATAGGATCATTTTCTTATCTATTCAAAACAAAAAATAGATACATATATCTATTAATAATGACAATTATAGGATCATTTATATGTTTTTCAAACAGTGTTTACTACAACAATTATTTATCCTTTATATCCATATCTTTAATAGGTTCAATAACATTTCTAAAAGATGTAGGTAATGCGGTTGTAGATAATGTTTTGGAACTTAAAGATTTTATATTCTTTTTACAAGTGCCAATATTTATTACTATATATAAATTAATTGGCTCAGAAAAAACTAAATCAAAATTTAAATATGTTTTTTTAAGTGGTATTATTTTACTTGCTTTACTCGCACCATTCTATAAGGGTAAAGATTATGCCAGAATATGGAAAAATTGGAATAGAGAATATGTAGTAATGCAATTTGGCACATATATATATCAAATAGACGATTTTGTGGTCAGTTTAAAACCATCACTTGTAAACTTATTTGGAAGTGATAATGCATCTAAAACATTTAGAGAATATTATAGTAAGCCTAATATAAAACAAACAAATGAATATACCAATATTTTTAACGGAAAAAATGTATTAGTAATACATGCAGAAAGTTTACAAAATTTTGTTATCAATAAAAAAATAAATGGTAAAGAAATAACGCCTAATCTAAACAAATTAATAAATAAAAGCTTATACTTTAATAATTTTTATGCCCTAGATAGTGTAGGTACATCAAGTGATTCCGAATTTACATTTTCAACGTCTCTTTTACCAACAAATAATGGAACAGTATTTATAAATTATTGGAACAGAAAATATGAATCAATTCAAAAAAAATTCAATGATGCCGGTTATTATACATTTTCAATGCATGCCAATAATGGAACATTTTGGAATAGAAATATTATGTATAATAGTTTAGGCTATCAAAAATTCTATAACTATGAAAGTGATTATATTATAGATGAAACAATTGGTTTAGGATTATCTGATGAATCATTCTTTAGACAATCATTAGTAAAATTAAAAGAAATAAATGAAAAAGGTCAAAATTTTTATGGAACATTAATAACATTATCAAATCATACACCTTTTACAAATGAAGGAAAAGATTTATCTAACTTTGATGTATCCTCATATCATTATGATAAAAATGGTAAATTAATTACTGACAATTATTTAGAAGGAACTATTTTAGGAAGTTATATCAAATCAGTTCATTATGCAGATAAGGCATTAGGAGAATTTATAGAAGGACTTGAAAAAGAAGGATTATTAGATAATACAATTTTAATTATATATGGTGATCATGATGCCAAAATTAAAAAAAGTCAATTTGAATATTTTTATAACTATGATAGAAAAACAGGAAAAGTTATTGAAAAAGATTCAATTGATTATAAAGTAATTGATGATATTGACTATGAATTATTAAGAAGTGTGCCATTTATTATTTATTCTAAAAATATTGAACCAAAAGTTATTAGTAAAGTATCATCAATGCTAGATGCATTTCCAACAATTGCAAACATGTTTGGGTTTGAAACTAAATATACTTTAGGAAGTGATATATTTGATGATAAAGATAATATTGTTGTATTTCCAAATGGCAACTGGCTAACAGATAAAATGTATTATGATAATAAAAGAGATTCATTTAAAGCACTAGAAGATAATTTAGTTGTTAAAAATGACTATATAGAACATAATAATTTGATCGCGCAAAACAAAATAAATATATCCAATTATATTATTATGTATGATTTAATTAGAAAAAATGAAGAAGCAACAATTAGCTTAAAAGAAAAATAAAATCGGTTATGCCGATTTTATTTTATTATAATAAATAATTTTAAAATTTTATAAAAAAATCGAACTAAATGTTCGATTAAATA
>CAJKKJ010000215.1 GCA_905200435.1 uncultured Bacillota bacterium
GTTTTCTAACTTCAGCACTCATTCTAAATAAAAAATTAGATTTTTCTATATAACTTTTACTAGTTAAACTTCTATTTTTCTTTAATTCTTCAATTATTTTTAAATCAGGGTTTTCTATAGTATGATACATTAAGCAAATAACAATTCCGAATACAGCATTTGTCAATAATATTTGTGGATTTAGAGATTGAATAAACGCAGTTAAGACAAGTAATATAACTAATGCGATTACAGGCACAAAATTTTTATCTTTTATTTTAGACAAGTATTTAACAATTAACACCAAAGTTATTAACATATATATTCCAGTTATACCAAAAACAAAATTAACACTTGCACCAGATGTAAACTTTGCACCATTAATATCATTGAATTTAATAGGTAAACACATTATTATTACTGCACATAGTAAATTAAAAATTAAAGAAATAAGACACAATTCTTTATATTTTTTATTTTTTTCTTCATCACGATATTTTTCAAAAGATGTAATTATAATTGTATAACTCATAAATTTCGACAACCAAAAAACTATAAAAATCAAAAACAATTTTTGTATTATGGTACCTATTTCATTTATATTTACTGTAAATACAATTAAAAGTTCAGTAATCATTGACAATAAAGATGTAATCAACAATTCTGAGAAGATTTTGTTTTCCAATTTAGTTTCTCTTTCCTTACTAAAAAAAATAAAAGTAAGAATCAAAGTATATAACAAAGCTGAAACAGTCAAAAAAATTGTTCCACTAGCCATCATTCATCAACTCCTATTATTCCATAACTAGTATATCATGAAAAAAAGTAAATAGATACACAATTTACTTTAATTTTAAAACTTTTTTTATAGATTTTTCTACAATCTGATTCCCTATATTTTCCAGCTTCACGAAATCATATTTATTATTTTGTGTATAAGGTATCTTTTCAATTATTTCAACATATGATGGTACTTCATAATCAGGAAGTTCTTGTTTACATTTTTCGAAAACAATTTTCTTTGCTTCATCATAATCGTTTATCTCTTCATTAAGTACTACAAATGCCATAGGTACACTAATAGACTTTTTATCATTGACACCTACTACAACACACTCTTTTACAAAAGGTATATTCATAATTACCTCTTCAATAGTATCAGGACTAATTTTAAAAGCCTCTTTTTTTATAATTCTTCTATTTCTCCCTTTCGTAAATATAAAGCCATCATTATCTATATAACATAAATCGCCTGAACTAACCCATTCTTTACCGTTTTCATCTATTTCTTTAATTCTATTTGTTTCACTTGGATTATTTAAATACTCTACAAACAAATTATCAGACGATATCTTAAGCTCACCTATTTCGCCATGTTTAACTATTTTATTATTCTCATCAACTATTTTTATGTCAATTCCATGCATAGGAATACCAATACTTCCTGGTTTACCTGCAAACATTGGCGTTACTAAAACAGCGCCCAAGTCTTCATTATTACCATATCCATTAACAATAATTTTATTAAATTTTTGTTGCATTTCGATAATTTCTTCAGCATTAATCTTATCCCCACCAGATACAAAAACATTAGCTCTTTTAATACCTTTTAAAACTCTTTCCATTTCTTTTAACTTAGTTTTTATTTCTTTAGAAGAACTATTTTTGTCAAAAGAATTTATCTCATTTTCTAATTCTAATATTTTATTATACATATATCTGTAATGTAATGGAGCAGCAAGCGAAATATCAAATTTTCCTAAGTCATTATATACCGTATTCTCATCAACAAATGGGTTCATTTCAGCCTTCATTGTAAATGCCATACTAGCATATATTGAATTACCTAATCCATATATTATAAATGGTGGAACAGATATATGCATAACATTACCTTCATAAAATGGTAAATCTGTATATGCCATTTTTTGAACAGCCGAATTGAAGTTATATTCTGTATGAACTATTTGTTTTGGTTTTCCAGTACTACCACTTGATTGAACAATCTGTGATGGTCTATCTTTTTCAAAACCTATCGGTAAAATATTTACATTATTAACATTTTTAACAAAACTAGTCATTTTAACAAA
>CAJKKJ010000216.1 GCA_905200435.1 uncultured Bacillota bacterium
TTTTTATTAAAACTATTTACTATTGATCCGTTTAAAATTATTAAAACAATTTTCATGAATT
Organism: uncultured Bacillota bacterium; assembly: GCA_905200435.1. Taxonomy (GTDB): domain Bacteria; phylum Bacillota_I; class Bacilli_A; order RF39; family UBA660; genus CAG-884. The sequence goes on from CAJKKJ010000216.1 coordinate 62, forward strand.
CGCTTGGTTGAAAACCGAATCCAAAAATATTATACCAACATCTTGCGCCGTTTACATATTTGCCAAAAAACAGTAAACCAAGTAATAGAATATTTAAAATTATATAGAAGAAAAATGTTATTTTGTAAATATATGATTTATTAATTTTTTTGATTGTTATCATAATAATTATTCCTATGATGTACCAAATTATTTGTTTTATATGCATGTTTTTATAACTATTTGAAAGTATTCCTTCTGCTGAATAAATTGTGCTTATGCTTATTATAAAAAAAATAACTAAGAATATGTAAATAAAAGAACCTTTTTTTCTCATATAATTCCTCATTTCAGTATTATTTTATACCATAACAAAATAAATATTTGTCAAATTATAAAAAATAATGTATAATATTGAAGTAGGTGATAAAAATGAATTATATAGAATATATTATTATAGCAGTTATTTTATTAATTATTGCAATTGCGATTACTAGATCTAAGAGAAAAGATTTTAAAGTTGAAGCTAATAAGTTGATTACATATTTAGGTGGCAAGGAGAATATTGCAAATTATGAAGTAAATCATTCTAGATTTATTGCAACATTAAATAATATGGAATTAGTAAATAAAGAAGCTATTTTAAAAATGGGAGCGAAAGGAATAGTTGAAATAGATAATCAATTAAAGATTATTTTAGGTGATGAAACTGGACAAATTAAAAAGTATATTGATGAATTAAAGTAAAAAAATTTACTTTTTTTTATTTTCGACAAAAAAAGACAAAAAATGTAAAAAATATGTTATATAATGTAAACGAGGGTGAAAAAAATGGAGTTTTTTGTAAATTCGATAATATGTTTTATAATTGCTGTATTTCCTACGTTATTATCTACATTTTATGTTATTTATACGCGAAGTTTAGAAAAAAAGGAAAGATCTTTATGTACTGATATGGGGATTATTTTTACACAATATATTTTAGTACTTGCTAAACCAAAACTTACTCTTTTGATTGCAAGTATTCCTTTTTTGATTGGTTTACTTGAAAAAAGAAATGTTGCTAGTATATGTACTGCTTTGATACTTATATATTTATCTTGTGAAAATTATAATTTTAATTTGATCTTTTTGATTATTGAATATTCATTACTTTTACTTATTCTTGTCCCTTATAAATATAAAAAAATTTCTAAGTATCATGTTAGTATAATTTATACAGCTATTAAATTAATATCTTTTTGGATTCTTTCTTTTAATGATAAAATAGGTAATGTAAATGTATTTTCTAAGCATCAAATTTTTATGATTAGTATAACTTTTATTGTAGCTGTTTCTATATTTACTTTTTTTTATGATAAATGTAAGTCTGCTACTAATTTGTTTATGACGGTTAAGGATATTGAAGAAAATAGGCAAATAAAACAAACTTTATTTACAATATCCCATGAAATTAAGAATCCTCTTGCTGTTTGTAAGGGATATCTTGATATGTATGATTATAATAATCCTGTTCATGCTAAAAAGTATGTTTCTATTATTAGCTCTGAAATTGATAAAGCTCTTGTTATATTGCAAGATTTCCTTAATTTAACAAAAACTAGTTTAAAAAAAGAGAGTTTAGATATAAATTGTTTAATAGAAGATTGTGTAGAAAATTTGGAATTATTGTTTAAGAGTAATGGTATTGTTGTAAAGGAAGATTTACTTGATGATGAAATATATGTTTATGGTGATTATAATAGGTTACAGCAAGTTCTTGTAAATGTTATTAAAAATGCTGTTGAAGCTATGGAGGACTCTGATAAAAAAGAACTTATTTTAAAAACTTCTATTGAAAAAAGAAAAGTTTTTATTGAAATAATGGATACTGGAAAGGGAATTGATCCTGAATTGATAAATAAGATTAAAGATCCTTTTTATACAACTAAAAAAAATGGCACTGGTTTAGGTGTACCATTTTCGATTGAAATTATAACTGCTCATGATGGAGAAATTGACTTTTTAGCTCGTGAAAAGG
>CAJKKJ010000217.1 GCA_905200435.1 uncultured Bacillota bacterium
ATAATAGGAATGCCTAAATAAAAATAAGTAACTAAAGTTTTATGTCGAAACAAGTACATTCCAATAAGGCCTCCAATTGAACCACCAAAAATACATAGCGAAAGAAGTGTTTTCTCTCTAATACGCATCTTACCATGTATTGCTTTTAGTTTATCCACTCCGAAAATTATAAAAGTAAATATATTAATTAAAACAAAATAGTAAATTAAAATTTTCATTTGTAGCTCCTATTCAATAGTATTAAATTTCTAATAAAGCCAACATTTCTGTTGGCTCTAATTATTAATTAATGGTGCCCACACGCAGAATCGGACTGCGAACTAAGCCTTACCATGGCTTTATTATACCATTTAACTATATGGGCATAAGGGAATTATTTCCCTTTATTTTCTTCTTCCTTTTCAAGTTCCCTATAAGCAATCTTTCCAACCCTTGTTGTAGGTAAAGTTTCTCTATATTCAAACTCATAAGGCATTGAATATCTAGCAATATTTTTTAAACAATATTCATAAATATCATTCTTAACTTCATTATTAGGTTTAATTCCTTCTTTTAAAACAATAAATGCTTTCGCTACTTGAACTTTATATGGATGTTTAATACCAATAACAGTAGAAGTTAAAACAGCAGGATGACTATTAATAACCTTTTCAACATAAGAAGGATAAATATTATATCCACTAGATACAATAACTCTCTTTAATCTTTGTTTAAAATAAACAAATCCATCAGAATCCATAGAAGCAATATCACCAGTATGAAGCCATAATTTACCATCTTCATGAACTCTTAAAGTATTAATAGTTTCAGATGCATTATCTAAGTACCCCATCATAACAGTTGGTCCAGTTATACAAATTTCACCATCTTCGCCATAAGGAACTTCATCATGTGTATTCGGTAAAACAATTTTAAAATAAGTATCAGGAAATGGAACGCCAATAGAACCTGGTCTCATATAATCATCAAGTGTCAAACATACAGCAGCTGTACTTTCAGTTAAACCATATCCCTCTTTTACCTTAGCATTTGTACCATGTTTAATCAAAAAGTTTTCCAAATTTCTTCTTAATTCAGGTTGTAATTGATCACCACCACAAACAATATTCTTAATAAACGATAAATCTTGTTTGTTCATTTTTTTATTACTAATTAAAGCAGAAAACAACGTTGGTACTCCTACTAAGAAATTAGGTTTATATTTTTTAATCAAATCACCAAATTTTTTAGAACTAAAACTAGGTATTAAAATACACTTCATACCAATACATAATGTCGTATGAATACATACTCCTAAGCCAAAACCATGAAATATTGGCATTATTGAAAGAATAGAATCGCCAGGAGCATTAGGCGTAGCCATAGCTTTAGCTTGTAAAGCAAGAGCATTAAAATTAAGATTTGAAAGTAAAATACCCTTAGGATCTCCTGTAGTTCCACCACTATACAAAATAACAGCTTCACTATTAGAATCTCTTCTTACAAGGGTTTCTCCAACATATGATTTTCCTTTATCAATAAAATCATTCCAAGTTAAATCACAAGGTCTTAATTTAACTTTTTTATTCTTTCTACCTTTAGAAACCCAGTATAATAACCCTACTCTTTTACTCATTCGATCACTAACTTTAGTAACCACTATTTTTTCTACATTAGTATTATCAATTACACTTAAAACCTTATTATACAATAAATCAATTGTTAAAATAAATTTACTATTAGATTTATTCAAATAAAATTCTATTTCCGTTTCACTAGATAATGGATGAACCATATTAGCGATCGCTCCAATTTTATTTACTGCATAAAACATAAGTATTCCTTGTGGTGTATTAGGCATACAAATAGTTACCCTATCGTTTTCCTTTACACCTTGCATTTTAAGAGCTTTTGCTACTTCTTCTATTTCTATCAAAAACTTTTTATAACTAACAACTTTCCCATAATATTCATAAGCATCCAAATTAATATGCATTCTTGAACAAGCTTCTAAATATTCATAAATAGAGCCATCAAAATAATTTAAATGTTTTGGTTTATCATCATAAAAATT
>CAJKKJ010000218.1 GCA_905200435.1 uncultured Bacillota bacterium
CCTCACTATCTTCATCAACGATTGACATATCATCTAAATCATCGTCATCATCTAAATTATCATCAACTTCTTCATCGATATTTTCTTCTGTTCCCTCTTCTTCTGACTCTTCATCTGATTCAATTTCTTCATCTTCATCATCAACATCTAAAGCAACTGCATGTCTTTCTCTTAAATCCCATTCATGTGAATCAAGTAAAACAAATCTTTTATCAAGTGTTAAAGAAGTATAATAATCTCCTATTTTATTTTCATAATCACTATCTGAATAATCTAAAAGTTCACATATTTTTTTAAATATTACCGGTGTAGAAATCGGTTTTTTTGATTCCTTTAAAACCAAATTTGTTAAATCAGTATATGATAGAGTTTTTAACTCTTCTTTTGTCAATTCATTTAATTTCATAAATCCTCCATACTTAATATATTCACTTGTATTATATCTATACTTATGACAGTTTATTATATGCAATTTTTTTCATACAATCACTTGCCGCGTCTAATTATAGCATACATAAAAAAAAAAATCACTATTTTTATGATATTTTTTTATTTTTTTGTACAAAATATTACAGGTGATAATCATGAAACGATTATTTTATATAGTAATCTTTACATTTATTTTTTTTATGACAATACTTACATCAATATATATTGTTGCTGCTCTAACACCAATACCTATTATAAATGGTGCGAATAAATATGAATTTTTTGACAATAATAACAATAACTTTTCTGCATCATCAGATAAATGGGCAAAATTAGAAGATATCTCACCATATCTAATAGACGCAACAATATCCCTTGAAGATAAAAACTTTTACAATCATAATGGCTTTGACTATTTAAGAATTGGAAAATCATTATGGAATAATATGACAACAAAAACCATTCAAGGAGCATCAACTATAACACAACAACTAGCAAAAAATCTATTCTTAAGTTTCGATCAAACATGGGAAAGAAAGATTAAAGAAGCTTGGCTAACGGTAAGAATAGAAACACAATATTCAAAAGATGAAATATTAGAAGTGTATTTAAATACTATAAATTATGGAGGTATATTTGGAATTGAAAATGCTAGTAATTTTTATTTTAACAAGTCAGCTAAAAATCTTGATTTAGCAGAGGCTTCTATTCTTGCTGGCATACCAAAATCTCCAACATATTATTCTCCAATTAATCATGAAGAAAATGCTTTAAATAGACAAAAGGTTGTACTTAATTCCATGGTAAATAATAAATATATTAGTGCTAAAGAAAAAGAAGCAGCTGAAAATGAAAAATTAACATATTATGGAGCAATGAGTTCAAATAAACTTAAAACTTTAATGTATTTTCAAAGCGCCGTTATGAACGAATTAAACAGTATTGAAGAGTTACCTACTTCTTTTTTAGATATTGGTTCACTTAAAATATACACAACACTAGATATGGAAGCTCAAAAAATAATGGAAGATAGTTTAAAATATATAAAAAACGATGCCGAAATTGCTCTTATTTTAACAGATCCAAATACTGGTGGCGTTAAAGGATTAATTGGTGGAAAAAATTATTTGGCCAGTGAATATAACAGGGCTATTAGTTCAAAAAGACAAGTTGGTTCCTCCATTAAGCCATTTTTATATTATGCAGCACTCGAAAATGGATTTACCTCATCTAGTACATTTACAAGTGAGGAAACAACATTTGTATTTGGTGACCACGAATCATATACTCCACATAATTATGCTAATATTTATGGAAATAAAGACATTACTATGGCTGCAGCAATAGCTTATTCAGACAATATTTATGCAGTTAAAACTCATCTTTTCTTAGGTGAAGATGTCCTTGTTAATACACTTAAAAGGGTTGGAATTGATAGTAATGCTACAAACGTACCTTCATTAGCGCTAGGAAGTACAGAAATTAATTTACTAGAAATGATGGAAGGTTATGGAACATTAGCTAATTTAGGATATAAAATAAAAGATAATGCCAAAGACTTTAAGATGAAATACAACCAAAATATGGTTTTAGATTAGATAAAAAAGGAAAAA
>CAJKKJ010000219.1 GCA_905200435.1 uncultured Bacillota bacterium
TGCTGTTGCTGCTGGCATTGTCTCACCTATTATGATTATTGTGGTTGCTGTTACTGCTATTTCTTCTCTACCTTTTTCCGAACCTGAGTTTACAACTTCTATTAGAACTTATCGTCTTATTTTTATGATTGGTGGTTCGCTTATGGGTATAATTGGTATTGTTGCTATTTTTATATTTTTTATGGTACGCGCAAATAGTATTGAAACTTTTGGTATTCCTTTTCTTTCTCCTATTGAACCTTTTGATAAAAATGGTTTTAAAAATACTTTTGTTAAATTACCTAAGAATAATAAGCGAATGAAGGTTTTATCAAATAATAGATATCGAGGTGAATAATGAAAAAATTTATTTTATTTTTACTTATTTTTTGTTTATGTGGGTGCAATTATAAAGAGCTTGATAAGATTGCAATTACTGTGGGTTGTGGACTTGAAAAAGTTGATGATGGTTATAAGGTAACTGTTCAAATTGCTGATACACAAAAACAAGGTGATTCTAGTAATTCTTCTAGTCCTGTTAGGTTTAAGAACTATTCTTATACTGATAAGACTATTCACGAAGCTGCTAGAGGTATACTTACTAAGCTTCCTAAGAAAGCTTATACAAATCATATGCAAATTTTGGTTATTGATGAGAATATTGCTAAGGATGGTATTGAAGACATTATTGATTTTTGGTTTAGAGAAGTTGAGCTTAGAAATGATTTTTATGTTTTTGTTAGTAAAGATAGTACTCCTACTGATGTTTTAGGCGTTTTAACACAGGTTTACCCTATTAATTCTGTTGGTATTAGAAATTTAATTGAAACTAATAACCAATTTTTGAGTGGTAGTATTCTTACTACTTTTGATGATTTAGCTGATGAATATGTTAGTAAAACTAAAGAGATTTTATTACCTGCAATTACTGTTTTGGGTGGTAATGGTGATAAAAAAGAAAATTTAGAATCTTCTAATCCTGAATCTTTACTTTCAATTGAAGAAACGGCTTTTTTTAAAGATAATAAATTAATATCTTATTTGGACAAAAAAGAAACTATTTATTATAACTTAATTGAAAATCAACTTAAGTCTTCTATTATTAGTTTTGAATGTTCTGAAAATAAATATGTTACGTTTGAAATTATTGGTAGTAATTCTGATATTAAGATTAAAAAAAATAAACCTGAAATTGATTTGAAGATTAAAGCAAAAGGCAATTTAACTTCTGTTATGTGTAATTATGATATTTCTAAAGATTCTGGTATTAAACAAATTGAAAAACAAGGAAGCGAAGAAATTAAGAGAAATATTGTTAATCTTATTGATTTATCAAAGGAATATAATTCTGATATATTTTATTTTAGGAATCTTTATTATAAAAAAAATAATGGTTATTATAAAAAAATAACTGATTATGATAGTTTTTATAATAATTTGAAAATTAATGTTGATGTTTATTTGGATATTTTTGAGAAAGGTAATAGTTTACAGGTAATTGAAAATGAAAAAAATAAGTAATTTTAATTTGATTAGTTTGATGGTTATTTTGTTATTTACTACAACATATGGTGAAGGTATTTATGTTGTTATTAGAGAAGCTGGTGTTGATTCTTACTTGAGTATTATTATTAGTTCTGTTTTCTCTTGTTTATTTATTTTTATATTTAATTTTTTATTTAATTATGAGCCTGATTTGAATATTTTTGAAAAGAATAAAAAGTTGTTTAAATATTCTTTTATTCCTAATTTGATAGTTATTCTATTTTCTTTACTTGTTTCTTCTATTCAATTTTTTAATTTGACCAATTTTATTGTATCGCAATTTCTTTCAGAGACACATCCTATTTTTATTGGTTTAATCTTTTGCACTCTTATTATTTATGTTAGTTCAAAAGATATTTCTGTTTTAGCAAAAACCGCAACTATATTTTTATTTATTAATTTCTTTTTGTTTATAATTTCTGTTTTGGGATTAATTTCTGAATTTAAACCAGATAATTTGTTTCCTTTTTTAGAGTATGGTTTAAATAAACCTTTCTTGGCAAGTAT
>CAJKKJ010000220.1 GCA_905200435.1 uncultured Bacillota bacterium
TTGATGAGAATAAAGGGTCTTCAAGTTTGGATATTTACTTTACTGATGTTAATTCTAAACTTGAAAAAAATGTAAAAAAAATTATAGATGGAGATGTAAAATATGCCAGAATTACCAGAGGTTGAAACTGTAAAAGAAACTTTAAAAAGAAAAATATTAAAGCAAAAAATTATTGATGTTAAAGTTTTTTATCCTGCAATTATAGAATATCCTGATTGTGAAACCTTTAAAAAAGAGCTTATCAATCAAACTTTTGTTGATATTAAGAGAAGAGGAAAGTGGCTTATTTTTGAGCTTAATGATTATTTGCTTCTTAGTCATTTGAGAATGGAAGGCAAGTATAATATAAAACATAACGAAGAAATTAATAGACATGAACATGTTGTAATTTATTTTAAAGATTTTAATTTAAGATATCAAGATACCAGAAAATTTGGTAGAATGTATTTGTATAAAAAAGATGAAGCTTATAATAGAAAACCTTTAAATGAACTTGGGTATGAACCATGGGATGTTCATTTAAATGTAGATTATTTGAATGAAAAATACAGAAATGTTAAAAAGCCAATAAAAGAAGTATTACTTGACCAAAGTATTATTGTTGGTATTGGTAATATATATGCTGATGAAATTTTATTTTTATCTGGTATAAATCCTTTCAGAAAGGCAAATGAGCTTAGTTTAGATGAACTTGATAAAATTATAAAAAATACTAAAGTAGTCTTTGAAGAGGCAATTAAAGATGGAGGAACTACTATTAGAACTTATACTTCTAGTGAAGGTGTTCATGGTAGATTCCAACAAAACTTAAATGTTCATAATCAAAAAGTGTGCAAAAAGTGTAAATTACCTGTATTTGTTGATAGAATAGCTGGAAGATCAACATATTATTGTACAAATTGTCAGAAGTAGTTTAAAAAACTACTTTTGTTTTATATCTTTATTGTGTTATAATATAGTTAGATTGGAGTGATTGTATGGAACTTAGAAATTTAAAAGGGACAGAAGATTTTTTACCTAAAGATCAAGTTGTAAGAAATAAAATAATGGATATATTAAAAAAGAATTTTGAGAAGTATGGATATATGCCTCTTGAAACTCCTATATTGAATTATTATGATTTACTTGCATTAAAATATGATGAAGGTGATGAAATTTTAAATGAAATTTATCGTTTAACTGATCAAGGAAATAGAGATATTGGTTTAAGATATGATTTAACTGTACCTTTTTGTAAAGTTGTTGGAATGCAAAAAGAATTAAGATTACCTTTTAGAAGGTATGAAATTGGTAAAGTTTTTAGAAATGGTCCTGTTAAACTTGGTAGAACAAGAGAATTCTATCAATGTGATGTTGATGTTGTTGGAATTGATGGTAGATTAATTGAAACTGAACAGATAGTAATGGCTATTGATATTTTTAAGGCATTGGGAATTGATATAAATGTTTTATATAACAATAGAAAATTTATGAATGGATTATTAATTGAATCAGGAATTGAAAATCCTTCATTTGGTGTTATTGGAATTCTTGATAAATATGAAATGTTTAAAGAAAATGGTATTGATAGTAATATTGTTGATAATATATTTAATAATTTTGGTAAAACTTTAGATGAATATAATGTTATTTATAAAGATACAACTAATTCTTTATTAAAAGAAGGTTTAAATGAATTAAATGAAGTAACAGAATATTTAAAAAAATTAAATTATGAAAATAATATTGTTTTTGATTCTTATTTATCTAGAGGTCTTGAAATATATACAGGTATTGTATTTGAATTTAGAGATAAATTGAAGAGAATAAATGGTTCTTTAGGTGCTGGTGGAAGATATGATAAAATAATTACTAATTTTATTGATGATGGTAATGTTTATCCAGCTGTTGGGTTATCTTTTGGTTTAGAACCTATATATGTTATTTTAAAAAATGAAAATAGTAGTGAACTTGTTGATTACTATATAATTCCAATGGATACACCTCTTGAATGTTTAGAACTTGCTCAAAAAATTAGAAATAAAAA
>CAJKKJ010000221.1 GCA_905200435.1 uncultured Bacillota bacterium
TGATGCATCAGAAACAAAAAGTTTAGTAATACCTAATTGTTTTCTTAATTTATTGCATACATTTCTAGTTCCATAAACACCTACAGTGTATGGTTTAGATTTAAATATTGAAACAACTTGTCTAAAATAAGGTAAAATATAATTAGTAATTTCACTATCAGTAGGATCACAATCTACTGCAAAATAAATCACTGATTTATAAGGAATACCTAATGAGTGTGCAGCAGCAATACCTCTTTCTGCTTGTTCTTTTCCTCTTGCACTAGTAAACTTGCTAGCAGCATTATTCGATTCTTGAAAAATATAAAATAATCTAAGACCTGCATTTAAAATATTTTCAATTTCAGTTCTTGTTAAGGCTTTATCTAATGTTCCTCCTGGTGTATTTGATAAGTATCTTCCTACATATTCATATCCTGCATTTTTAATAGTTTGAATTTGTGCTTTAGTTAATTTTGTTGCCGTATCGCATCCTTTTGCAGATCTATTTGGATCTCCATTACTACTTAACAATGATTTGATGATTGTATAATCAATCACATTGCTTTTTTTATTTAATTTAAGTAACTTTGCAAATTCTTTTGCTTTTGCATCTAACGTTGAATCATATGTCTTTGATGAAGTACTTACACTAATTCCATTACATACTAACGCATATCTAACTAATTTAACTACATTACTTGATTTTCCTAATTCTAATCTTGGACATTTACTAATTGTTGATGGTCCCCAAGTTCCTGTTGCTGAAGCTTTAGGAATACCTTCTTCTTTTTGTAATGCATAAATTAACATTTTATTCATATCTCTATCATATAACCCATTACATGGACAAATTTGATAGAAATCATAATAGTCTTTATTTAATTGTTGTTGAATAGTTCTAATTTCTTCTTTTCCACCTGATAATAATTTAAATGCGCTCATATCTAACAATGCTTTCATAAAATCTTTATTGATGTTACCATCAGCATCATCAAATCCTGCATCTCTTTTAAAACGTTGAACTGCTGCGTATGTTCCATCTCCATATACTCCATTAAATCCACCTGGACTATATCCTTTACACCATAATCCACCTTGTACAATATATACTAAATTCCCAGTATCACCCTTTTTTACAGTTGGACATTTTGCATATGTTGATTGCCCAAAGTTATTACTTAAAGAAGGTAATTTTTCTTCAATTTGTAATGCTCTACGTAATCCATAGATAGTACCCCAACCAGTAATACCATCTTCTGCTACTTTATTAAATCTAGAATCATTACCATATTTTTCGTTTAACCATTTTTGTGTGGCTAAAACCATTGCATCTGCCATAATTAATTCCTCTTTTCATTTTTTATTTGTAGAGTTTATACCGGTATTTCTTCTACATCTTTATATTAACTGCTTTCCCAAGCACTTTTGTGCTTTATTTTTATAATAAAAAACTCTCATAAAGAGAGTTATATAATATATAATTACTATTTAGAAAGATATAAATCTAAAGGTGTTTTTGTATGCTCAACAACATAACCACTGCCACCTCGATCTTTTACATCTTCTACCATTGTTGTTATTAAAAGAGGTTGTTTACTATCTGTCGTCATTACTGTAAACCATCCTAGTTCTGTTCCTGTTGTATCACTTTGGCTTTGTTTGATTTCTGCTGTTCCTGTTTTTCCTGCCAGAATCACATTATCACGATAGATGGCATGTCCTGTTCCTTTTTCATCTGCAATGACATTGATTAAATCTTCTTTTATTGTTTTTACCGTTTTATCACTGAAAACTCTTTGTATCCACATCTGTTCTCCTTGTTCTACAAGATGTGGTCGATAAATTGAACCATTATTAACAAAAGCACTATAAATACTTGCAAGTTGTAGAGGATTCATAAGAATCTGTCCTTGTCCATAACCACTATCGCCAATCAATTGATCGTTTGCTTTTTGATTTTTGTTTATATATTGACTTTTATTTAAAGCAAGTTCAAAAGGAATTCTTTCACCAATCTTTAAGTTTTTAT
>CAJKKJ010000222.1 GCA_905200435.1 uncultured Bacillota bacterium
CTATAAATAGTGATATTTTAATAAAAACTAAAGGTACTATAATGGAAATAGCAACAATGAAGAATGGTTTTTCTTATCAAACTGAATTTTGGAATAATACTTATAAGCTATATATAAGAACAATTACATTTGATAATAATTTAAGTAATTTACCTAGTACATGTAATGAAGAAAATTTATGCTGGGATATATCGGAAAGTTCAACTCAAAAGAAGAAAGTATATGGTTATTTAGTTGATACAGGTTTAAAAGATGAAACTGATAACTCACAACCATTATATAATTTATATATAGTAAGTAACTATGAAATATTTGCACCATCAGATTGTAGAAGTATATTTTCATTTTATGCTTGGAAAAATCGTGTAGAGACAACAAATTTAATATCTATAAATTTTAATAATAATTTTAATACATCGAATGTAACAAATATGAATTCGATGCTTTATCAATGTAAACTTTTAACAAGTTTAGATTTAAGTAGTTTTAATACATCAAATGTAACAGATATGTCACGCATGTTTCATAGTTGTTACTCCTTAACAAGTTTAGATTTAAGTAGTTTTAATACAGCAAAAGTAACAGATATGAGTTATATGTTTTATTATTGTACTCGCTTAACAAGTATAGGTTTAAGTAGTTTTAATACTTCGAATGTAACAAATATGCAAGAAATGTTTTCTTATTGTTTATCCTTAACAACAACAATCAATATAATGAATGCTAATGTTAATGATTATTACATGTTTTCTAATGCCGCAACTAACTCGGGCTCTCAAATAACAGTCAACTATATCGAAACCGCATCAACACTAGTTGATAATATGATTGCAAGTAAATCATCTAATAGCAATGTTATAAAAGGAAATATAATTCCAGAATATTCAATTACAATAACTGGTAATGATGATATAAAATATGAATCTAATAATCGAGTAAAAGGTACTAAAGTAACCTTAATATCTATATCAGGCAATAGTTATGTAACATCATTTAAAATGAATGGAACTATTATAAATGGAAATGAATTTATAATGCTAGATACAGATGTAACAATAAGTGATATAGCTACAACACCGGGTGCAATATATGAAACTTCTCATAATCCATATCCTAATGAACAAGATAATGTTATACTTGGTGAACATACATTCGAAGGAGCAAAAAGTCTAACAGTTATACTAGACTATCAAACTGAAGAAACAGGCGGGGATTATTTTCAAATATATGATTCTTCTTCCTCAACAACAGGTATAAACAATAATAAAAAATATGGTGGAAGCACTAGAACAACAGAAACAATAACAATTAACTCTAACTATATTAAAATAACATTTAAAAGTGATAGAGATGGTAACAACTATTATGGTTTAAAGGCTATAGTAATACCTAATTATTAATAAAATTAATAATTAATCTAATAATTATACTTTTATAAAATATTATAAAAATATGTTAAATTTTCTTGAAAATATCAATATATAATTTTTGAATAATATCAGTAGTATTAATATATATAATCAAAAAAAGTAAAATTTATTGATAAAAATATTATACATCTAATTATCAAGTCAAGTATTAAGATGAACTTACTAAAATTCATCCTTGACTTGACTTTTTTATCCTTGCTTTAAAAATGTATAATTATTATAAAATTTATTGGTTTTGCATAAATTTATTTCTTTTTATATTCTAGAATAATATTATATTATTTACAGATATTATCATAAAATTGCTCCTAAAAACAAAAATACAATTGTATTAAAAAATAAAATATGGTAAAATCTTGACTTTGACAGCTTTTTGAAATTAAAAAGGCTCTAACCCTTTATTTATAAGGGGTTATGAGTCTTTTTTGATATTAAAATAGTGCATACTTTTTTGTTTATAAATTTTAACTGAAAAAATTTTTAATTTTTTTATAACTTATTATTTCAGTTGCTGTTTTTTCATTAAATTTAAATCTTATGTGATGTTTGCTTTTTCATTTATTGGAA
>CAJKKJ010000223.1 GCA_905200435.1 uncultured Bacillota bacterium
AAAAAGTGATATACTTAAAGTAGTAATTCCCTTAAGCATATTACTTATTGGGGGCGCTATTTTCTATAAAATAAGAAAGGAAAAATTAAAATGATAGAGAAATTAATTTTAAAAACTAGGAATTTATTTAGAAGTATAAATAATAAAATAAGAAATAAATGGAAAAAAGGTTACAAATTACCTAAAAAAGTAAAATATTTTGAAGGAAGTTTATATGATGCTATATTTGAATCCGCTTTAAAATATCCAATGAATACAGCAATAGAATATGAAAATAACCAAATAACTTATAAACAATTGATAAAAAGAATTAATAAATGTGCCAAAGCTTTAAAAGCACTAGGTGTTGAAAAAGGTGACAAAGTAACAATTTGCATGCCAAATACTCCTGAAGAAGTAACAATGTTTTATGCAATAAATGAAATAGGTGCAGTTGCAAATATGATTCATCCTTTATCAAGTGAAAAAGAAATAGAATATTACTTAAATAAAAGTAATACAAAAGTAATGTTATGTATTGATATAACTTATAAAAAGGTTCAAAACATAATTGATAATACAAATGTTCAAAAGGTAATTATAACTTCTGCAACAAAGTCAATGGAAAAAATGACAGCATTTTTATACTGGGTTATAAAAGGTAGAAAGTTAAAAGTATCAGAAAATGAAAAATTTATCTTATGGGATCATTTCTTAAAAAAATCATTATCTTATGCAGAAGATCCTTATGAAAGTATGGACAGTAATGATCCAGCAGTTATTTTATATAGTGGAGGCACAACAGGTAAACCAAAAGGTGTTGTAATAAGTAACTATTCATTTAACACACAAGCCTTACAAAGTAGGTATGTCGCACCAGAAGCTTTAGTTCCTGAAAATTCATTTTTGACATTTCTGCCAAACTTTCATGCTTTTGGTATCGGAATATGTACACATACACCATTATTTAATGGTATGAAAGCAATATTAATACCTCAATTTGACTCAAAAAAATTTAAAACCTATTTAAGAAGATATCATTTTAATATTTTGTGTGGTGTCCCAACATTATATGATTATATAACTAAAATGGAATTTAACAAAAATGAATTGAAATGTTTAAAATTAGTTGTATGTGGTGGGGATTCAATGAGTCTTCCTCTAAAACAAAAGGTAAATGGCTTTTTACAAAAATATGGTTGTGAAACAGATATAAAAATTGGTTATGGTTTGACAGAATCAAGTGGAGTAGTTGCACTTTCTCCATCTGGTATCTATGATGAAGCTGATGTAATTGGTTATCCTTTCCCAGACACAAAATTCAAAATTATAGATATTAATACTAAAGAAGAATTAAAAAATGGAATGCCGGGAGAAATATGTATTTCAGGTCCAAATGTAATGCTTGAATATTTAGATGAAGAAGAGGAAACAAAGAATACTTTAGAAGTAATAAATGGTAAGACTTATCTTCACACAGGTGATATTGGTTATATTGATTCAAAAGGGTTAGTTCATTATAAAGCTAGATTAAAAGAATGATTATTACAAGTGGATATAATGTTTATCCAGCAAATGTTGAAGATATTATCATGAATCACGAAGCTGTTACATCATGTGCTGTAATAGGTGTACCAGAGCCTAATAAAGGTGAAATTGTAAAAGCATTTGTAACATTAAAAGAAGGTAAAAATGCAATGCTTGCAAAAGTAAGTATTCAAAAATATCTAAAAAAACATCTAGCAAAATATGAGCAACCAAGAGAAATTGAGGTTTTAGATGAATTACCTAAAACAAAATTGGGAAAAATTGCTTATAAAGAATTAGAAGAATACAATAAAAGAGCTTAGGCTCTTTTTAACTTAAAATAATAAATAAAATGTATATAACTCCAAAAAAGTAAGAAAGATATTGATTTTTTTGGAGTTATAGTGTGTATTATAGATGGGTGGTATTAAATGGAAAGAGATGCAATTAAGAAATTAGTTGAATAAAAAGATAAAAATAATCGTAAA
>CAJKKJ010000224.1 GCA_905200435.1 uncultured Bacillota bacterium
CTGGACCTTGTTCAGTTGAATCAGAAGAACAGATTATTTCAATAGCGCAAGAACTTAAAAAAATAGGTGTTGATTATTTGAGGGGAGGAGCTTTTAAACCGCGAACAAATCCTGATAGTTTTCAAGGTTTAGGTGATACGGGAATTGATTATTTAATTAAAGCTAAACAAATTACTGGTTTACCTATTATTACTGAATTAATGTCTATTGAACAGGTTAGAAAATATATTGATAAAATTGATATTGTTCAAATTGGTAGCAGGAATATGTATAATTATGAACTTTTGAAAGAGCTAGGGAAGTATTCTAAACCTGTTCTTTTAAAAAGAGGATTATCAGCTACTTATGATGAATGGATTAATGCCGCTAGATATATAAATAATGGTAAAGTTATTTTATGTGAAAGAGGTATTAGAAGTTTTGATAATTCTACAAGAAATGTTCTTGATATTCAAGCTATTCCGTTTATTAAAAAAAATACTGATTATAAAATTTTCGTTGATCCCAGTCATGCCGCTGGTAATAGATATATGATTAAGCCTATGAGTTTAGCATCTTTTGTTGCTGGATGTGATGGTCTTATGATTGAAGTATCTGATAAACCTGATGAATCCATTAGCGATTCTAAACAAACAATTGATTTAGAAGAATTTAAGAAGATTGTTCAAGAAGTTAGAACTTTTTCTAAACACTAGTTAAATTTTAACTATAAAATAGGAAAATTATACAGGAAGTAAAGAATATAAATTCACAATTAACAAAAAGGATTGCATGACTTACTAAGATGATAATATTTACAAAGGAAGTTTAGTATAGGATAGAAGTTTATCTATCTTTTTTTAAAAAAAAATGTTATACTTATTAAGGGATGAGTATGTTTGAAAGAGTAGAATTATTATTAAATGAAGATATAAATAAATTAAAAGATAAAATAGTATTAGTGCTTGGTATAGGTGGTGTTGGATCTTATACAGTTGAAACACTAATTCGAAATCCAATAAAAAAAATAATTATTGTAGATTCAGATGTAATTGACATTACAAATTTAAATAGACAATTATATACAAATCAAAATAATATTGGTTTTAAAAAAGTTGATGAATTAGAAAAAAGAATTAAAAGTATAAATCCTTATATTGAAATAAAAAAAATAGATAAATTTATAGATGAAAACAATATTAATATATTATTTGAAGAAAAAGTAGATTATATAGTAGATGCTTGTGACAGTATAAAAACTAAAGAATGTTTAATAAGAGAATGTATAAAAAGAAAAATAAAATTTATATCAAGTATGGGAACTGCTAAAAAGTTAGATCCAACAAAATTGGAAATAACCGATATAAGAAAAACAAGTTATGATCCGCTTGCTAAAAGAATAAGAAAAATGGTAAAAGATGAACATATAAATAATAAAATAATGGTTATAAGTTCTAGTGAAAAACCAAAAGAAATAAAAAAATTAGGTAGTATATCATTTGTACCAAGTGTGGCTGGTATATATATTACAAGCTATATAATAAATGATATAATAAAAGGTGAAAAATGAAAGAAGAAATAAAAAAAATAAAAGGTAACTTATTATTAATAACTAATGATGATGAATTAATAAATTTAGCAAGTAAAAATAAAAATGTAACGGAATCTTATACATTAAGTAGTAGTTCTAAAACGAATAAAGGGAAAAGTAAATTAAAACTAAAAAACAAAAAAATATATATCAATAAAATAAAAAGATATTTTAATAAAAAATCAATAGATAACATAGTTGTTGATTATAGTTTAATAAAAAAATATATATCTTGCTTTGTAAAAAATAGTATTTATTTAAATAGAGGAAATTTATACATCTATAATTTAGATGAAGATATTGAATATAAATACAAAAGATATGATACAAAAATAGAAAAAAATAAAAATTTTATGAAAATAGATAATTCAAAAAGTAAAAATAATATCATAAAAGATAACTATTATAT
>CAJKKJ010000225.1 GCA_905200435.1 uncultured Bacillota bacterium
TTTATCAATAAAAGATGAAGAATTTATGGGTAATATAGAAGAAGTTGAAATAAAAAACAAATTCAATATATATTTATTTCTAGCAATGATATTTTTATTAATTGTATCATCAGTATTAAAAATAAAATATTTGAGTGGAATACTTACATTATTATGTTTATTTATTGGATTATATAAAAATAAAAAAATAGAAAAATTAGATTACACAAGTATAGTTCTATATGCTCTAATGTTTCTATATATTTCTCTATTTAAAGGAATGAGTTTTATTTCATTACCAATATTTATAAAGTCATCAGGTTTAATATATACAATATTTTTTATAATATCACTGATTATGTCATTAATATTTAATCCAGTTTTTGTATTTTATTTTTTATGTTTATTCATTCCAAATATAGTTATAAACACAAACCTAATAAGTATGCCATTAATATATATTACATATTTTGGTTTACTATTAGGAATCTTTAAAGAAAAAAAAGTTACAAATTATCAAATGATTATATGTATGCTATTATGTTCATATTTAATAGTTGCATTCTTATATTTTTAGAACTATTCTTAAAATGAATAGTTTTTTTAGACAAAAAAAATAATGTATAAAACATTATAAATGGCGGAGCAGGAGGGATTTGAACCCTCGCACCAGTTGCCCGGTCTACACCCTTAGCAGGGGCGCCTCTTCAGCCTCTTGAGTACTACTCCAACACCACGAATATAATTTTACATTATTTTTTTTTAGATGTCAATAAAAACGAGTTAATTATATAACTCATTTTTTAATTTCTCAATATTTTCATTCATTATAGTTAAATAAGTTGAACCATTTTCCTTTTCTTCATTAGTTAAGTTAGCAAGTGTATGAATATAAACAACTTCAACCTTATATTCATCAACTAAAGCTTTTACCTCATCACTTAATTTTTCATCTTTCTTAGCAAAAATATAACTTATTTTTTCTTCACCCATTAATGATTTAACATCATTTAATGTTTTATTAGTTAAACTATCTTTATCTAATGACATAACATTAATATTATATTTTTTTAAGAAAAGAAATAAATCATCAGTAACAACAATGGTATTAAAATCAGCATTTGAACCAATTACCGTTAAATTAGCATCCAACTTAGAAACTTCAAGTTTTAAGTCTTCATAATTTTTCTTTATTTCTTCAAGTAAATAATAATTACTAATATATTCTTCAAAACCATTTCTAATATTTTGGGTTAATTGCAAGAAATTTGATGGATCAAGCCATAATTCTTCATTTCCATAACTTGTTTTCATACTCAAAGAAGCATTGATAATTTTTAAATCTTTGTTATGATTAAAAAGGGGAACAACATAATCTTTTTCTGCAGTTAAACCATTAAAAATATAAAGACTAGCAGCACTATAATCAGATAATTGCTTTTCAGTTAAGCTAGGATAAGTAAAAGGATCAACACCATTTGGATAAATGCTCTTAACAGTACTATTATTTCCATATAATCTATTAGTTATATATTCAAGAGGATAAACAGTTGTATATATTTCAATTCCTTCCATTGTATCTCTCTTAAGACAACCCGTTAAAGTACATAAAACAATTAAAAAAATTATTATTTTTTTCATATAATCACCTAAAATATTGTATCATTTTATATAAAAAAAGTAAATGGCAATTGTAAAGTAATAAAAAATCGTGTACAATATATATGAAGAGGTGAGAAAATGTTTGAAAGTTTAGGAATAGAAACTAAAAATGAGGATTTATATCTAGAAGCATTTACCCATACATCGTATGCTAATGAAAAAAATGTCAACAGTTATGAAAGACTTGAATATTTAGGAGATGCTGTTTTAGAACTTATTATGAGTGAATATTTGTATAAAAAAACGGATTATGAAGAAGGTACAATGACAAAATTAAGATCAAGTTATGTTTGCGAAGATGCTTTGTATGAGTATTCACTTAAAT
>CAJKKJ010000226.1 GCA_905200435.1 uncultured Bacillota bacterium
TGCAAACAAAAAAGAAAAAATAATTATACTTAGCAATTATAAAAATATTATTATTGAATATATATAATCATAAAATTTAAAAAAACATCTTGATACCTAGAAAAATATATGATAAAATGTAGGTATCAAGAGAAAATGGTGATTGTATGAATTATATAATAACTTATGAAAAATTCATTGAAAAAATAGAAAATATAGTACACAAAAATTATAAATCCGATCTTTTAATTAAAATAGCATATAATCCAGAAAGATATATTGGTAAATTTAGACCAACGAATTCCAAAATCAAATTAATGCAAAACATAGCGCAGTCATATGAAATCGGCTTTAGTGATTTTATGGAAAGTATTGTAAATGAATACTTAGGAGAATACTATGAACAATTACCAAGTAAAGAAAAATATCAAAATAAAACAATATACTTTGATCACTTATTTAAATATAATGACACAATATATATGATAGAATTAAAAATGCGAGATGATCATGATTCAACCAAAAAAAGAGGTATGCTAGAAAATTTTTTAAACCATGTAGAATACTTAAAAAAAATATATCCAGATAAAAAAACAGAAGCTATTATGTGGTTTGTCGATGATAGTTTGTCCAAAAATAAAAAGTATTATTTAAGCGAATTCGAAAAAAAAGAAAATATAAATTTATTTTATGGAAAAGAATTAATGGAATATTTTGAAAAAGAATTTATATGGGACGAAATATTAGAACATTTAGAAAAATGGAAAAAAAATGGTGGCGATGAAATAGAATTAAATTTTGAAAAAAACTGGTCAGAAACAAAAGAAGAATTAATAAAAAATGTTTCAAAATTTGTATGGAAAAAAATAATTAATAACAAAGAAATAGTAAATGAAGTATTACCGATTTTATTTCCAAATCAAGCTTACAAGGAAATATTAAAGGAGGTGATGAAGTGAAAAAAAGAGACTTTGTTATACTATTATTTAAAAGTATTATAACCATTTTATTTCTGCTAATTATAATGATTATCGAAATAAAAAAATAGCACTCATTCATAAGAATAAGTACTAATCAGCTATAAATAGGCAAATGCCTATTTTTTTGTGGTCTCCCACATAAAAATAATAGCACATTTCAATAACAAAGTCAAAATAGATACAAATAATTATACTATAAATTAGGAAAGAAAAGCATAAATAAGTGTACCATCAATTTTTATTGTATCATCTACCAGTTTAATTAAATCAGGATTTAAAATATCTGTAATAACAGGTGAAGTATAAGCATTTTCAGTTTGATTATTTACTTCAAGCTTATATGTTAAATTTCCATCACTCCATACCATTTTATCTGCAGATTTAGTTACAGTATGACCAGTTAATATAGTTACAACTAAAGCTTGTGTTGATATTTCAGTAGGTATATCATTATAATTACCTAAAATAGTAGCTTGGTTAGTTAATTCTGTTTCCATCCTTTACCTCCTAAATTATTCATGTTATCATGTAAATAAAATGAACATATTAATTTTAAGCGTGTCAATTTTTGTAAAATATAATCAAATTAATGACATTTAACTATAAATTTGATACAATATTTTTAGAAAGAGAGGAATGAGTATGGCTTTAATTAAGTGCCCAGAGTGTGATAAGAATGTTAGCGATAAAGCAGAAAGTTGTCCTCATTGTGGCTATGAAATAAATAAGAAAACACCTTCAACAAAGGTAACGAAAAATAGTTTTAAATGGGATAATAAATATTTAATTGTTATCTTACTTCTTTTAGTAGGAGGATGTTTTATTTTCTTTAATAATTCTAAGAAAAAAGACCCGAATACTAATTTAAAACCAAATGCTAATGGTTATTATGAATTTAATCAAAATGGTAAATTTTTTGAATTTCCAACAGATTATAAAGTGTATATTGGGAAAGATAATACTATTTATGTTGCAAAAAATATAGATGATAAAGGAGCATTA
>CAJKKJ010000227.1 GCA_905200435.1 uncultured Bacillota bacterium
TGAAATTAAAGATGAAAATGATACTCATTACGGTGGGAATCCCTTACTTGGAGAATGGATTACAGGAACTTGTCCTAAATGTAAAAACGATGTGCAATTAGGAATGAATTACTGTTCAAATTGCGGACAAAGGCTTTTATGGAATGAAGAGGAATAATGAAAATGAATACTAATCAACAAATAACACTATTACTAATTATTGATTTTATCTTTGCATTAGTATCTATAGTTACGATCAAGAGAAAACCATTATGGACAAATTTTCTAATAAAAAGAATCTTAACATTATTATTTTGTAATATTGTATTCTTTTTGACACTCTATTTACTTCATTGACATATATAAAAATTTAACTAAAAAATAAAGAAAGAAGGAAAATAAAAATGAAGTTAAAAGATAAGAAAATTACTCAATGCAGCTATATTGGTTCTAATGGAACAAAATACAATTTGGGATACGGAAATAACTTATCTCCTGAAATCTCATTAAAGCTACAAACTTGTCAAGTTAGTAGTCTACTTTTATTTTGCAATAATTTAATAAGTTTTATGAAAAACTCACTGAAAATACCATTACACTTTGTAATGATGTACATGTTATTAATGAGCATCTATGGTATGAACATTATGATAACAGGTACTTATCAAGTTTATCTTTCTGACGTTTTCATCACATCTTTTTTTCTTAAAGCAATAACTAGTTATGCTTTATTTATTATGTCCGTTGGATTGTTTCAAGAATTTGTTTTAAGAAAAAAAGTAATGATCAAATATATAACATTCCTATTTCGTCTAATAATTTTGTACATAGTATGTTGTTTATGCATAAAAACACCAACATTTGATATTGAAACGTCATTTAATATACCAGAGTATTATGCAATATTAGAATTTATTGGACAAATTATAAAGCTCATTTTGAATACTATAAAAGATTACTGGTTATACAAACATAATCGCTTTGTCTATTTTAAAAATTAAATAGTAATATAAGGAAAGAAATAATGGTTGAAGACATATTTATAATTTTATTTGGTTTATTATCTATTGAGTGTATGGATGAATATGAAAAAGAAAAAAAAGCAACAAGATGACTATGAAAATTTTTATATTAGGAAAAATATCAGATATATTTCTTATATTTTTTTAATTTCTTTTTTCTTTGTCAGATTTAAAGACACTAATCTAATTATTGCTTTTAACGTAATGAAACCTTTTGCTATATTGCTTTTTTAGTATTATTTTTAGAATTTATATCATGAAAGGACATATAAAAATGAAGAAAATCAATAATTACATAGAAAAACATACTACACTAAGTTCACTATTATTATATTTTATCGGATATTTACTTATTGGAAGTTTAATAATATCTTTCACTCCTTCAAAGTATCAAATATATACTCGTTTAGTCATATCTCTTATTCTTTTCTTTTCTATGATCAGAATTTCAAGAAAAGAATTTGATAATGTAATTGAACAAATTAATGAGGTACTTGGAACAGGAGCATTAATAACAACAATAACAACATTTATTATTTTTGTAATCAATATTGCTTTAACATTCCTATCAGTAGTTATTTTTAAACAAACAACTGTAAACAATAACATTATTAGTTTTTTATTTGCTCAACACCCTTATATCATGGGCTTAATCACGATATTATTATTGCCCTTTGTTGAAGAATTACTGTTTAAATCACAAATTTTTAAAAATACCAAATTTCTTAAAGAACATAAAGTTATTAAAACAATCATAGTTGCCTTATTATTTGCCAGTTTTCATTGTATTACTGAAATTACAGCACTAAATTACAAAGTTATATTTTCATTGATCAACTATTTTATATTTTATGTAATCACAAATACAATATATATAAAAAGTAATTATAATATAATGAAACCTATAGCAATCCATATGTTATTAAATACATTATCATTAATAATTACAATATAATCA
>CAJKKJ010000228.1 GCA_905200435.1 uncultured Bacillota bacterium
TATTGCTGTTACACAAAAAGGATTAGATGAACTTTATAAAAAATATAATGTTGTGCCTAAAGGAAATAATTGGTATAAAATATGTTCAAATATTGAATGTGTTTTAGATACTAAAGATTCTTCAAAATATGAAAAAGTAGGTAATTATAATTTATTAAGTTTAAATGAGTACTATAAATTTTTAAAAAAAAGTACAAGAGAAAAGGATAAAGTAAAATTGGATATTGTAAAGAGGGCATTGATTAATTTAGAGAAAAATGATAAAATTATATCAAGGTAGGGATTTAAATGAAAAAAAAGATAATAATTTTAATATTAGTATTATTAGTATTACCTTTAAATATTAAGGCAAAATCAATAAATGATATGAAAAAAGAATTAAATAATTTAGAGGTAAAATTAGCTGAATCAAAAAAACAATCAAAGTTGAATAAAGAAGAAGTAGAGAAAATTAATAATGAGATTAATACTATTACAAATAATATAGCAGAAGCTCAAAACTCTATTGAGAAAGCTAATAAAAGGATTGAATTAAATGAAGAAGAAATTTCTAAAAAAAAGGATGAAACTGATGAACTTTTAAAATATTTTCAGGTTTCTTCTAATGAAAATGTGTATATTGAGTATTTGTTTGATGCTAAAACATATACCGAATTCATTTATAGATATTCTATTGTTAAACAATTAGCTGAATATAATGATGAACTTTCTAAAGAGTTAAAACAAATGATAGATGATCTTGAATATTCAAAGGTTGAGTTAAAACAAAAGACGGAAGATTTACAAAATCAAAGAGCATCATATGAAGATAAATTATTGACTTTGGCTTTAAGAAGTGATGAAATAAGAGAAGAGGGTACATCAATTGAAGAGGATATTGAATTTATTAAAGAAGAAATAAAGACATATACGGAAATGGGATGTTCTCCTAATCAGGATATTAGATTATGTAAAGCTGTGCCAAATTCAAAAGGCTGGGTATATCCATTACTTGGTGGATGGGTAACAAGTAATTATTCTAGTAACAGAGGTGTTGTTACATCAAATGGTACTGTTGTAAGTGTTGGCGCTCATTATGGAATTGATTTAGGTGGAATACCTGAAGGAACTAGTGTTTATGCTGCTGCACCTGGTATGGTAACTAGACTTGTTTATAGGAGTAGTTGTGGCGGTAACCAAGTATTTGTTGAACATAAAGTTAATGGTGTTGTTTATACAACAGCATATATGCATTTATTATCAATTAGTGTTAGTAAGGGTGATATTGTTGGACCAACTATTGAAATTGGTAAAGTTGGTGGAGATTCAACAAGTGCGACTACAAGAACTGGTAAAAAGAATGGCGGTTATGACTGGTGTACTAATGGTACTCATTTACACTTTGCTGTTTCAAGTGGTTCTTATTCTACAAGTACTTATGGATTTAATGCTAATTCATTTAATCCAACAAAAATATTAGATTTTTCAAGAGGACGTTTTTCAAGATAATGTCCTTTTTTTCTTGCACTTTTAAATATAAAAATGATATTATATAAGTATAGGAGAATATATGGAAAAAATAGATTTGCACTTACATACTACTTATTCAGATGGCGCTTTAGATATTTCTAGCCTTTTAACTGAAGTTAGAAAAAGAAATATCAAAACTGTAGCAATTGCTGATCATGAAACTATTATGGGATTAAATGGTTATAAAAAAATTAATGATATTAAAATTATTCCGGCAATTGAAATGAATGTGAGTTTATCTGGTGCTCATATTTTAGGGTATGGTATGGATAATTTCAAAAAAATTGAAGATGAATTTGATAAAATTCGAAGAAATAATGAGAATATTGTATTTGATATTATAAAATTGCTTAAAAAGGATAATTTTAGAATTGATGAATATGATGTTATAGAAAGTACACTTGAATATCATAGATTAAAAAAAGAAATGGTTGAAA
>CAJKKJ010000229.1 GCA_905200435.1 uncultured Bacillota bacterium
TAATAATAATTTTAATTTAACACTTTATACATGTACAAGTGATGCTTTAAAAAGAATAACAGTAAGATGTAATAAGGTTTAAATGAAAATAAAAATAAATAAAAAAGCTTTATCAATTTTGCTATCATCATTTATACTAGTTGCTAGTAAAACAGTTGCAAAAATAACAGAACAAAATAATTCTGTTGTTGCTTTAAAAAATGTTAATATACGTTTAGAAAACTCTATTGATTCAGAAAAAATAGGGCTTTTTAAAGAAAATGAAAAGGCAATCAGATTATTATCTGATGATGAATGGGATTTGATTATATATAATAATATAATAGGTTACGTTAAAAATGAATTTGTCGCACCTACCAATGAGAAAACAGAAAATTATAAATATGAAGAAAAAGAAAGTAAGTTGTACACAAATGTTAATTTAAATATTAGGTTAAAACCTGATATCGAAAGTGATAAAATTGGCCGTATTCCGAAATATAGTAAATTTTCTTCTATTGCTCTTGTAAATGATGATTGGTATTTAATAAGGTATAATAAGGTAATTGGATTTGTTAAAGCCGAATATGTAAAAGAGGAAAAATATAGTGCAACAGACTTTTACTATTTGTCGAATAGTAGTTTGTTATATGATGAAAATGGTAATATAATAAAAACTATTGAAAAGTATGAGATTGTAAATATAATTAGTTATAAGGAAAATTATTCCCTTGTTGAAACAGATAAATATATTGGGTATATAGCAAATGAAGATATAAAAAAAGCACCAATGAAATTTATTGAAGTTGATATAGATGATCAAAAAGTTAGACTATATGATGATAATACGATATTGATAGAATCAAATATTGTAACAGGAAGTGAAAATACTCCAACAAGAGTTGGTTCCTATTATATATATAGTAAAGAAACTGACCGTTATTTAAAAGGACCTGGGTATAATAGCCATGTAAATTTTTGGATGCCATTTGATGGTGGAATAGGACTACATGATGCCTCATGGAGAAATAAATTCGGGGATAAAATATCCATTAGAAATGGTAGTCATGGGTGGGTAAATATGCCATATGATACAGCTGAGTTTATATATGAAAACACTGATGTTGGAACAAAAGTTCTTGTACATAAATAGAATTTATGATGTTTGACATTAAACGAAAAAAATGGTAACATATTGATGTAATAAAGAGGTAGATATGTTAGAAAAAGAAATATTTAGAGAATATGATATTAGAGGGATATATAATGTATCATTAGATGATAAAACTGGTTATATAATTGGGAAAAGCTATGGTTCGAAAGTTCAAGAATTAGGTGCAAAAGAAGTTATTATTGGATATGATAACAGGTTATCTAGTCCTTCTATTCATGAAAATTTATTAAAAGGTTTACTTGAAACTGGAATAGATGTTATTGATTTGGGATTAGTTACAACTCCAATGCTATATTTTGCTAGAAAATTTTTAAATAATCCTTTTGGAATAATGATAACAGCAAGTCATAATCCAAAAGAATATAATGGATTTAAATTTTCTTTTAATAATATAGGCAATGCTTATGGGAGTGCGATTGAAGAATTTTATGAATATACAAAAGAAGGTAATTTTAAAGTTGGACAAGGAAGTATAAAAAAAATAGATATTGCTGATGAGTATACTAATTATTTAATTAAGTCTTTAAATTTATCAGATAAAAAAATTAAAGCTGTTTTTGATCCAGGAAATGGAACTGGTGCAATAATAATTAAAAAAGTTATTGAAAAAACACCAATCGATGCTATATATATAAATGATATAAGCGATGGAACATTCCCTAATCATCATCCAGATCCAAGTGTTAAAGCAAATATGAAAATGCTTGAAGATAAAGTAAAAGAAGTAAATGCTGATGTAGGTATTGCGCTTGATGGAGAT
>CAJKKJ010000230.1 GCA_905200435.1 uncultured Bacillota bacterium
TTCCGATCTTAGGTATATTTATTAACTATCTAGCATTATCAAGCATTACAGGACTTAGGAAAATGCAAAGGAAAACAGTGAAACCGTTGATATAACTAGGATTGAATACCATACATAGGTATACACAAATAGAAGAAAACAGAAGAATGTAGCAATTGCAACTGTTTCACGCTTTACAATATACCCACTATAGGTATAGGATACAGTTATTGCAACGGTTGTATAGTATTGGGTAATAAAGGTAAACTGTGAAACAATTATAGGTAAACACTTTAGGAAAATAAAGAAAAATAGATAAATCACTTTAGATTATTAGGAGAAATTGAATAAATGGTAAAAAATGTAAAGTGGAAAAATTAGAAAAATTTTACTTGTGGATAACTTGGATTAAGAAAAAACGTGTATAAGTGTATGAAAGCGTTGATATTACTAGATTATATAGATTTATAGGCTGTTAGCTTGAGATGTAGTTATAAATGTAGTTATAAGTATTAGTAAGACTTGCTTTCGTATATATATAAATATATATTAACAGCTTGTGGATAACTAGCAAAATATTTGTGGATAACTAGGGAATATAGTGTTGATAAGCACGTCACCTGGACAAGTCAACCACTTTAAAAAATTAAGAATGTACGATTAATTAATACTTAATCACACTTTTTGGAGAAGGATTTTTTTTTCAAGAGGCAAGAAATGTTGATATTCCAACATCTAGGGGGTGGTATCATATTCGGAGGGGCTTGACAAAAATTTTATTCTGTGTAGTAGTTTACCAACTATGTGTCGTAAAAAATACCGAATTAGATTTTTAGCAATTCCTACAAGCTCCTACCTTTAAAACATAAACATATTTGCAAATCAAGAATACTAGGAAATTAATACGTTTTTGTTATACTTCATTTTGCCTAATTTAAAAGTATTAAAATTAAATGTTTCTATGTTGTGCTTATTCTCGGGAAATGGTATCATAAATATGTTATTTTACGTTTATAAATTAGTACTTGATTTAATGGGAATTTAATAGTATATTTAATATATTGGAAATAAATGGGAAAATACGGTGTTAATTGGACATAATATACTCCCCACTACGTATTAATTTATCTATATAAACTCCTTAGTTTACCGTATCAAACCATTGAAATACCAAATAAAAGAGTGTGTAGTACAAGCAATAGTCATACTACACACTCAATTTTACATTATAATATACACTTGTCTAAACACTCTAAGTTACAGTTTACACACATAGTTTTAAGAATTTTATTTCTAGTCTTTCCTTTCAAGTCACTTATAATAAGTAGAGAGGGAATAGTTTGCATACCTTGTTCAATTACATATTCTTTAATAGGATTAATATCTGTATATTTATCTATACAATCTGATAATCTACCATGCAATTGAACTTCTATTAATAAACCTTTCCTTATTATAGTATTGTCTTTTTTATATCTAATTATAATATAACCATCTGCTATAACATTACCCAATTGAACATTTCTATCTACGTATATTATTTCCACGTCTAGTAATAATAAATTATATACTAATTCAGTTATATACATATCATGCCTAAGTAATCTTTCATTAGGTTTATTTTCAATATAATAAATATATTCTCTATTATATATTCCACTTCTAAAGCGTTTTAATTGCTTATATTCTACTAATTTATTAGCTCTTCTATCCCAAGTGGTATTAGTTAATCCTTGAAAGAATAAGTTTCTTATATGTTCTGTTCTACACATAGTAACTAAATTAATAAAGTTTAATACATTTAAATCTCTTTCCGTCATATTATCACCTCAATATAGTATATGTATATATTTAAATAATGTTACTAAAATATTTTTTCAATATATAGGAAACATTTACTACACACTTGCATATAGTTAAGTAA
>CAJKKJ010000231.1 GCA_905200435.1 uncultured Bacillota bacterium
TTATGAAAGAAAAGATATTGATAGTAAATTCGGGAAGTTCATCTTTAAAGTTTTCTTTATATGAGATGCCTGAAAAAAAGGAATTAATAAATGGTAATATTGAAAAGATTGGTTTAGATGATTCATTTTGTACTTTAAAAATAAATGGAGAAAAAATGATTCATAAGTATTTGGTAAAAGATCATGTAAGTGCGACAAAGGTTATGTTAAAAGAATTATTGGATAATAAAGTTATAAATAGTTTAAATGAAATTAAAAATGTTGGTCATCGTATATTACATGGTGGAGAAATTTATTCTTCTTCTGTTGTAATAGATGATGAAGTAATTGAGAATATTAAAAAATTAACAAAATTAGGTCCACTTCATCATCCTGCTGAATTATCTGTAATTTTGACTCTTAAAGATATAATACCAAATATAAATAATGTTGCTGTATTTGATACTGCATTTCATCAAACTATGCCAGTAGAAAATTATTTATATGCTACTCCATATAGTTGGTATGAAAATAATGGTGTAAGAAAATATGGATTTCATGGTACTAGTCATAAATATATAACAGGTGTAATGCAAGAAAAATTGCATAAAAAAGATATTAATATTATTAGTTGCCATTTAGGAAGTGGAGCATCTATTGCTTGTATTAAAGATGGTAAATGTTATGATACTTCTATGGGCTTAACACCTCTTGATGGATTAGTAATGGGAACTAGATCTGGATCGATTGATCCATCAATAATTACTTATATGATGTCTGAAACTAATAAAACTGCTGAGGAAATTATAAATGACTTAAATAAAAAGAGTGGTTTATATGGAATGTGCGGTAAAAGTGACTTTAGAGATGTTTTAAATTTAATTGATCAAAATGATAGAAGAGCTAAAATAGCATACACAAAATTTAGAAATGCTGTTGTTAGATATATAGCTGAATATTATGTAGAACTTGATGGTAATGTTGATGCTATTGTATTTACAGCTGGAATTGGTGAAAATGTTATGAATATTAGGAAATCTATTAT
This sequence comes from uncultured Bacillota bacterium, assembly GCA_905200435.1. Lineage (GTDB taxonomy): Bacteria > Bacillota_I > Bacilli_A > RF39 > UBA660 > CAG-884. The sequence goes on from CAJKKJ010000231.1 coordinate 1,025, forward strand.
TGATAAATTATCTCATCCTTTACATCTTGAACTTGATGAAAAGGAAAATGAAAGTATTGCTAAATTTAAAAATAAACAAGAAGGTAAAATAACTACTGATAACTCAAGTATACCAGTATATGTTGTACCTACTGATGAAGAAGTTATGATTTTAAATGACACATATGATTTAACTCGTGAAAAAAATAAAGAATTATGTTTAGTTAAATAGGGGGATTATTATGATTAAAGAAATAGATAGAAGAGATGTAAAAAAATATATGGAGGATATAATTTTTGATGGAACTATTCAAAAACAAATAATTACTGATAGATATCATCATAACGTTGGGTATGACAATGCACCATCTGTTATAAAACATGGAATTTTATCTGTTTCTGATCAGCATAAGAAAGGAATTGTTAAATATACTAGTGAAACTTTAAAAATGCTAGATGATGTTGAATCACATGTTAATGGAAATAATGCTATTTCACTTGCAGTTGTTGGTTTAACTGATTTATATAGAGATGAAATAGAATTTAATCCTTTTAGACCACATTGTGTTGACTTTATTGTATCTGATAGTGTTAAAGCTTCTAGAATTACAACTCATTATGGTAATGAATTCTTATCTTATAATCCTATAGAAAGTAGTATGTTAAAAGCTGTTGATGTAAGAATTATTGAATACTTTGATATACTTAGTAAAATGAAAAATGTTGATAGGTCTAAAATTATTTCTGTGTATGAGTCTTTAAGAAAAATTGCCATTTCATTAAAAGAAAATAAGGTTAATATTCCTTTAAGAGAAATGTCTAATGGTAATAATAAATCTTTAGATATAGAAAAAATATCAGAAATGCCTAAACTTGTATTGAAATAAACAC
>CAJKKJ010000232.1 GCA_905200435.1 uncultured Bacillota bacterium
ATGAACTGAATGGCCTAATTCATGAGCAAGTGTTGAAACACTATTATAGTCATAACTATAATTTGTAAGTATATATGGATTAGTATCATAAGTTCCCCATGAATAGGCACCTGATTTTTTTCCTTTATTTTCAAATACATCTATCCAGTTTTCACTAAAAGCTTTATCAATTACACTAATATATTCTTCCCCAAAAACACTCAATGCCTTTTTTATTATTTCTTTTGCTTCTTCATATTCATATTTTTTATTTGATTTTTCAACTAATTCAGCATATACATCATATATATGTAATTCATTAACCTTTAAAACTTGTTTTTTTAATTTATAATACTTGAATAAAAAAGGTAATCCTTTGTGAACATCTACAATTAATTTATCATACAATTTAACATCTATATCATCATGGTATAGTGAAGCTTCTAAAGCAGAATTGTATTTTCTTAATTTTGCAGTTTCATTATTTAATTCAACAGTTCCTCCTAGAAGACTAGCATATGTATTAATTAATGATTCATATGTCTTAAACATTTCTTTAAATGCACTTTTTCTAACTTTACAGTTACTTGATTTTATAAATGTAGAATAATTAGAATCAGTTAATTCTTGTTTTTTACCATTTTCATCAGTTATTTTTCCAAATTTCATATCTGCATTTCTTAAATAATAAGCCGCATTTTCACTTAAACCTAATCCTTTTGATAAAGAAGCTAGTATATGCTCTTCTTGATTTGTTAATGTATGACTCTTATATCTAAATATATCCTGTAATACTTTCCTATATGTTTCTAGTTTTTCATTTTCTAAAATATATCTTAAGACAAGTTCATAATCTGAACTTAATAATTCAGGTTCTACAAATGATGTAAGAGTACTAAATTTAGTTAGTGTATTTTCTACCCTTCCAACATAATCTTTATATATACTTTTACTTGAATCTTCATCTAATCGCATTTTAGCATATACATAAAGTTTCGCAAGTACCATATCATAATTATTCATATCAGTTAATAAATTATAAAGGTTTTCACTTGACTCTAAAATTTTACCTTTGTATTTTATGATATCTTCTTGCTTTTGTGTAATATACTCTAATTCGTCTTCAAAATCTTTATTTGTTTTATATATTTTTTCTAAATCCCATTTATATTTTTTATCTATATTCTCTCTTAATATTGGCATATTTTCCTTTCAAAAAGTAAGTTCTGGCATAACACCAGAACTTCTTTTATTTTTCTTCGTATTCAGCGTCAACTACACCATCATTGTTTTCTTTTTTTTCTTCAGTTTGTGTATTATTTACATTTTGGTTATTTTGAGCTTGTTCATAAACTTTTGTAGCTAAACTCATTGCAGTTTCGTTTAAAGCTTTAGTTTTGTTTTTAATGTCTTCTACGTCATTTTTAGTTAAGGCATCTCTTAAATCTTTAATTTCGTTTTCTGCTTTTTCTTTTAATGATGCATCACATTTATCACCTAAATCTTTAATTGCTTTTTCAGTTGCAAATATTGTTTGTTCTGCTTCATTACGTGTATCTGCTTCTTCTTTACGTTTGTTATCAGCTTCTTTATTAGCTTCAGCTTCTTTTACCATCTTATCAATTTCTTCATCTGATAATCCTGTTGAAGAAGTAATTGTAATTTTTTGTTCTTTTCCAGTTCCCATATCTTTTGCTTTTACATTAACAATACCATTAGCATCAATATCAAAAGTTACTTCGATTTGTGGAATTCCTCTTGGTGCTAGTGGAATATCTGTTAATTGGAATCTACCTAATGTTTTGTTATCATTAGCCATAGGTCTTTCACCTTGTAGAACATGAATATCTACAGCAGGTTGATTATCAGCAGCAGTAGAGAATACTTGTGATTTACTTGTTGGAA
>CAJKKJ010000233.1 GCA_905200435.1 uncultured Bacillota bacterium
TTATTTTTGCTATTGCCTTTTAATTCTTGAATAGAATAAATTAGAAGTGATGCTAGAAAACATGTTATTGATGCATTATATTCTTTACATTTTTCTTTTAATTTATCTATTTCTACGATTCCTGTTATAATGTTTAGAATATTGTTGTTTTCTATAGTTCCTTTATAGTGGTAAGCTTCTTTTTCTTTTTCTAAACTTCCTATTTTTCTAGCATATTTATAGAAGTCATCACTATATTCATATCTTTTTACTTTATCTTTGGGATTTAAAACTAAATCATTATATGAAATATTTTTATTGTATTTTAGTCTAATATATTCTCCTACTAGTGTTAATATAAATTTTATGCCTCCACTACCATCTGTTAAGGCATGGAAGAATTCAACAGCAATTCTATTTTCATAATACCTTATTCTAAACATGTAATTATTGGATTCTTTAAAATTTATTCTTAACATTGGATTATTGTAATCACTTTGGACTCTTATTTTATTGTTTATTCTTTTAAAATAGCACCAAAATAATCCTTGTTTTAATTTATATTTAAATGTTGGGAATCTATCTATTATGTTATTTGCTGCAAGTTCTAGTGTTTCGGGATCTACTTTTTCATTTAGAGTTACGGTTAATCTAAACATGGCAGCATATTTTTTAGATAGTGTTGATGGATATATGGTGGCGGCATTGTCTAATTTTAACCAGTTAGGTATTTTAGGCATGTTATCATTTCCTTTCATATATATTATAGCATAAAAATAAGTAATAAACTTAATTATTACTTATTACCAGTGCACTTTTTTATTTTTAATGACTATGTAGTTTTGAGCATCTTCTTTGATGTTTTCACTTTTCATAGTCTCAATACCTTTATTAAAGTATTCTTCGGCTTTTTTTTCGTTTTCAACATCAGGATATACATATTGTAATCCTAGTAAGAAATCTTTGTTTTCATCTTTTAAATAACCATTTTCGACTGATTTATTTGTCATTTTGTAATATAATTTTTGTTTTCCTTCAACTATACTACATGTTGCTGTTACTTCAGGATATGTTATATCTATATATTTTTCTGCTTTGAAGAATTCATTTGGACATGTACTTCTTTCATCAAATATTGTTGTTATTTCTAATGAAATAAAGTTACCTTTTTCATCGTATTTGGCAACATAATTATTTGATGACTTAGCCATTTTACTATAATAATGATATTCATAAACTGATAAATTATCTTTTTCCTTATTATCTTCTTTATTTTCGCATCCAGTTAAAATTATTAAACTAGCAAATAAAATTACGATTAACTTTTTCATGACTCCTCCTCTATATTAAGAATAACATATTTTTTTATTTATGTCTATTTTTTATATAGATGTGTAAAAGTTTTTGGAAATTAACAGAAAAAACTTACAATTGTTGTATAATATAGACATATTGTTTGACAATCGAATGAACTTAAAATCCATTTATTTTGGTTGTTTATCTATTCACTACTATCTGCCAAATCTTGGTTGTTCATCTTTGTAATCATTGTTTGCAAGTGTTTTATCATCTAGTTCACTATATTTAGTCATTATCTCACGAAGTGTTTGCATTTTAAATAAAGCTTTTTCTTCTGTTATTTGACTTAATTGAGTTTCTGATAAACCACATAAAAATAGAATTTCTTCTTCTTTCAGACTGCTACCTACCATTTGATTAATATTACCGTGTATTTGTTGCATTTTATCTGCATAGTCTGATTTATTTTCTTGACTTAGTCCCATCACATCATTAAAGGTGCTACCATCCTTATCAAAAGTATTTCCCATTGTATTTGTTACAATGATA
>CAJKKJ010000234.1 GCA_905200435.1 uncultured Bacillota bacterium
AGATGTTTAAATGCAACTTAAAGCAAAGGGAATAAATTTTAAATATAAAGATGAAATATTTAAAATTGGTAATTTTCTATATATAGATAACAATAAATACCAAATAAAAACTTATAGAAAACATAAAGACTATGATATGGTGACATTAGATAATTTTAATAATATAAATGAAGTTTTATTTTTAAAAGGAAAACTAGTTTATTCTTTAAGAGAATATGTAAAAGAAGTATTACCAGAAGATTTAATTGGATATGAAATAATTTATAATAATACAAAACAAGGAAAAGTAAAAAAAATAATGCAAAATAAAGTTCAAGATATTTTAGTAACTGATTCAAATAAAAAAGTCATTTTTATTAAAGAATTTATAAAAAATATAGACAATAATAAAAAAGAAATTATAGTAGGAGGTATGTTTGATGAAAATTGATATATTAAGTATATTTCCAAATATGTTTGAAGGCTTTTTAAATGAATCAATAATAAAAAGAGCTAGAGAAAAAGGCATTGTTGATATTAAAATACATGATTTTAGATTGTTTTCTAAAGATCCTCATAAAAAAGTTGATGATTATCAATTTGGTGGAGGAAAAGGTATGATTTTAATGCCAGAACCTATATATGATTGTGTAGAATCCATTAAAACAGAAGATTCTTATGTTATATTAATGACTCCTCAAGGAGAAAAATATAATCAAAAAAAAGCAAATGAATTAAAAAATCATAAACATTTAATCATAATATGTGGGCATTATGAAGGATTTGATGAAAGAATAAGAGCTTTAGCTGATATTGAACTTAGTATAGGGGATTACATATTAACAGGGGGTGAACTTGCTAGTATGGTTATTACTGATAGTGTAGTAAGACTATTAGATGGTGTGATTAATAAAGAATCACTTGATTCAGAATCGTTTGATAATGGGTTACTAGATTATCCAGTCTATACTAAACCTGTTAATTTTAGAGGAATGGAAGTACCAAGTGTACTTTTATCTGGTCATCATGAAAATATTAATAAGTGGCGCCACGAAGAAAGTGTTAAGAGAACAATGGAACGAAGACCAGATATATTAGAGGAGAGAGATTGTGGAGAATGTTAAGTATTTGCTAGTAAAGGATAAAAAGGAAGAAAGTTTAGAAACAGATTTAAAAAAAATATCAGGATTTGTTTTTAATCCACAAAATAATATAAAATATGATGGCATTTTGGTCGATGAAGTAAAACTAGCTAAACCTGAATTTGTTGAAAAAATATTAAAGAAAAAAATAAAAAGAAAGTTATCTTTATATACACAATTAATTATTGAACTAATTGATTCTAGCGATGAAGATGATGGAACTATTGATATTGTTTTAAATGATTTGGAAAGATATAAAAGAGTAATCAATAATAATTATAAAGCTTATTTAAGTAAAAAATATTTAGATTTATTATTAAAAAAAATAGATCTTTTACAAAATGAGTTAAAAACAAAACAAGTATTTTTAAATACTAATGTAGAAAAAAAGGGAAAGGCGAGATAATGAAAAATAATTCGTTAGCTTATGTAATAGTCGCGCTTATTATACTTGCAGGTTCTTTAATTGTAAGTTTTATCTATAAAGAAGGTAAAGAAGAATATAATATTATTTATACAATTGGTAGTACCAGGTATGAAGCAATTGTTTATACCAACAATACTGTAAAAGTTGGTTATAAAAATTGCTTTGGTTCAAGTTGTTATGCTGAAACTAAAAAATACAAATATTCTAAATCTAAAATGAATGAATTTAGAACTATGATTAATAATAGTTCAGCAAGTTATGAAGAATATAATC
>CAJKKJ010000235.1 GCA_905200435.1 uncultured Bacillota bacterium
TATATTCTTGTTATATTAATTCTTTATATTATATTATTATATTATGTTAGACAAAAAATATAAATCTTATTCAAAATAAAAAGACTAGATATATTTCAAACTAATCTCATCAATAAATTGTAATTGTTATTATACTTTTAAATCATATTCTTTTGGACTTTGAACACTTATAGTTACAAATCTTAATTGTTCTTTTTCATTATAAGCATTTTTCAATATAATATATCCATTAACTGTGTTAGAAGAATATCTTTTAATAATATTCTTTAAATCATTATATATTTTTTACTATTCTCATTATCATACCAAATTGTAGATACAGTTGTAGGTAAAATGGTTTTTTCATCATACAAGCCACCTAGATCAATCACAATGCTTTTTTCGTTTAGTTTTTGGTATATATGATTGTAATTATCAAGTTGTACTATTTCGCTATCTTTTATAACAAGATACTGATTTCCTATATGACTTCCATTAAGGGAAATACCAAAATTATCAATTGCAGTAATATCTGTTATCTCAATGTTATTACTTTTACCACATTTATAATATTTAATAGTATTACTATTCTGAAATTCTTTGAATATATTTTCTAAATCTTTTCTCGTTCCAAATACTCTAAAACTTCTCGAACTCATTTTATCATCTCCTCGACAAATTATAATTTATCTAACAAATCACTAAATTGTAATTTGTATTATTGATTAATTTCAGTAACAAAATCTTTAAGGTATGTCTGATCAAATTCATTCTCGAATTTTAATTCTTGTTCATATCCATTTCTACAAAGATTATTAACTATTCCATTAACATATATATGTCCATTAGGCATTGCTTTAAATATGATAAAATTATTACCATAAGTTTCTTTTAGTTCAGCCCAACCTTTCAATGTAGTGTAAACATCAAATAATTCTTTAGCAAATTTTTGAAACATTTTTATATCTATATCCATTGTAGTTATAGCACCAAAATTATCACTATTTATCTTTATATTTAAAATAGAATTTGTTGGAATATTAACATCTTTATCAAATACTTTAAGTTCAAATTCTAATGTAAAATCATTTGTTTTTAATATATAATTTTTCATTTCTTTACTCCCATAAAAATTGTAATTTAGTAATTACCTCCAATAACCCAATGCTTCAAAATCAATACTGTCAAATTTTATAATTTTGTCCCAATCTCTTTCCAATATAATGTTATCTATTTGTTGTGCTTTGTACATTTCATCTAAAGTTTGATATTTTTTTTCTCCAGTTAATCCACCATCACATCTTTGAAAAGAACAATAATCATCATAAATAATTATCATGTAAGCACTATCTCTATCTATAAATCTAATAGTTAATTCAGATTCACAATCATCTTCATTTATACTTTTTAATAGTAATTCTTTTATTTCTTCAAATGTATGTTTTTCCACTTTATCATACTCCTAAATTGTAATTTATTTTTTTTCGATAATTATCTCTTTTATTGAAGAATTATCATTTATAAGAGTAAGTTCATCAATATGATGATGATCATTAGTTTTAGACATAGCCAATGAAACAAGTAAATCTGACAATTCTATAAAATCCTCGCTTGTTCCATTTATTATCAATTCTTTATTACTTGTTAAAGATATGTTTAGTCCGAATTGTTTATTTTCAGATTTAGGATATAAACCTTTTTCTCTTAAACTATTACTTACAAAATTTGTGTTAGTCATCAATAGTCAACTCACTTTCAAATTACTATTTTTCCAGCTAATTACTAAATTGTAATTTGCATTACGATATAAGTTCTATATTTACTGCATTG
>CAJKKJ010000236.1 GCA_905200435.1 uncultured Bacillota bacterium
TTGACAAATTAACATTGTTGATAGTCTTTTATTTTTTTAATTTATAGTTTTTAATTACTAGATTTACTAGTAATTAATACTAAAACATGGTATAATATAACTATGGAAATGAGTGATGTAATATGATGACTAAGAATAATAACGTAGGTAAGTTTAATATGATTTTTTCGACATTAGAGGATTTAGTTCCTGAAAATCATCCAGTACGTATATACGATAAAGCTATTGATTGGTCATTTATTTATCCGATGGTTGAAAACCTTTATTCTACTGCTGGTAGACCATCAATTGATCCAATTGTTCTTTTTAAAATGGTTTTTCTTAATTATATTGATGGTATTCATAGTTTAAGGAAAACATGTGAAAGATGTAAAACAGATGTTGCTTATAGATGGTTTTTAAGAATTAATTTCGATGAAAAGGTGCCTGATCATTCAACCTATTCTCAAAACTTAAAAAGAAAATTTTTAGAAACTAATTTATTTAAAGATATTTTCATGCATATTATATCTCAAGCTTATGATGCTGGTTTTATTGATCCTCAAAATGTCTTTGGTGATTCAACTCATGTTAAAGCTAATGCCAATAAGAAAAAACATAAAGATACTATTGTTAAAATAACAGAAAATATTTATTATGATGATTTAAAGAAAGATATTAATAATGATAGGCTTGAACATAATAAAAAAGAATTTGATTTTAATGATGATAATGAAAAGCCAAATGATTCAAATACAGCACCATGTGATGATGATTTAATAAAAGAATCAAATGAAGATGAATTAATTGATACTGTAAAAGATGAAGATGGAAATACTATTATTGAACTAAAATATGATGCTGAAACTGGAAAAATAACTGAAAATAATAGTGAATATAAGTTTAAACATATAAAAGAAAGCACCATAGATCCTGACGCTGGATATTATCATAAGGGTGAGCACGAAAAACAATTTGCATATTCAGCATCTGCCTTATGTGATAAAAATGGATTTATTTTAGAAACTTATATAACAAGTGGAAATATTCATGATTCTATTTCTTTTGATGGATTATATAACAATTATAAAAAGAACTTTTTATTTGAAAAGACAAAACTAGTTTGTCTTGATAATGGTTATACTTCTCCAGCAGTTGCTAAGGCCATTATTGATAGTAAGCGCAGTATACTTACACCATATAAAAGACCTATGACTAAAGCTGGATTCTTTAAAAAGAAAGAGTTTGTGTATGATGAAATGCTTGGTGGATATATATGCCCAAATGACCAAGTATTAAAATATAGTACTACTACTAAAAATGGATACCGTGAATTTAAATCAGATAAAAACAAATGTGCTACATGCCCATTTTTATCAAAATGTACAAATAGTAAAAACCATACAAAAGTGATAACAGAACACGTATGGAATAATTATTTGTTACAAGCTGAAGAAACTAGATATACTTTAGGATCAAAAGATATTTATAGTAAAAGAAAAGAAACAATAGAAAGATGTTTTGGTGATGGTAAAGAAAATTTTGGCTTAAGATTTACCAGATACAAAGGTCTAAAACGAGTAACACAAGGGTTGTTGCTACTTTTTGCATGCATGAATTTCAAAAAAATGGCTAGATGGAAAGCAATGACAGCATAGGAATATGCTGTTTTTTGCTTTTTTAGTAGTATATATACTTTTTACATTAATAAAAAATGGTATTTTAGAAATTTGCTTTCTAAAATACCATTTTGTCAACAATCTGAATGTAAGTTTTTCTGATTGCTTTAATTCTGTTTATAATTTAGCAACG
>CAJKKJ010000237.1 GCA_905200435.1 uncultured Bacillota bacterium
GCTGCATTTATTGATTATGACGAAACTTATAATATGATAAAACTAAAAATAAGTGGAGTTGTAGGTTATGTTAATTCTAAATATGCAACAATTGTACCTATTGTTGATTTATATGAAAATACGGTTTCACCAAAAATTGATATTTTAACATTGAGAGGTGGACCAAGTAGCTCTTCTGAACAATATGGTAATTGTCCAAGAGGAACATATAAATATTTGGATGTTTATGATGATGGAACCTATAAATGGTATAAAATAGATTATAATGGTAATGAAAGATATTTAGCACAAAATAAAGAAGAAACATATTTAAGTGTTAATAGTGGTATAAATATAAGAACATATTATAAAACCGATAATAAATATTTTTATCATGTTTATAGAACATATGGAACAAGAACAGTAACACTTGATTTATCTTACTACAATAGTGTTTCTGATATTCTTGCTAAAAGTACAAAATACTATAGTTTTGATGGAAACTATTTTTATAGTAGTATTTATGATTTATTAGATGATTATAAAAATAATAATTATGCCAAAGCTATTAATAAAGATAAACCATATTATTCATATTATCAATATTTGCCAATGCATTCTAAAACTGGATATGAAGCTTCGGATTTTAACAGAATAATTGAAAATGCTGGATATACAAGATTGCCAGATCCTAATATTAAATATGTTGACGATAATGGTAAATTTATAGCTGGTGTTGATAGAAAAGGTGTTTCTACACTATTTGGAAAAGGCGATAGTTTTATAAATGTTTCTAATCAATATGGTGTAAACGCTTTCAGTATTTTTGTTACTGCCGTTTTAGAAGGTGGAATGGGAACTAGTGAACTTGCTATTGCTAAAAATAATCCTTTTGGTCATAATGCTTATGATAGCTGTGTATTTACTTGTGCATCAAATTATAAAGATTTAGAGGAAGCGATAAGTAATCATGCTAAAAATTATGTTAGTGCTTATGGTGTTCCGACATATTCATATTATATGGGTGCTTTTTTAGGAAACAAAGGTAGTGGAATGAATGTTAATTATGCATCTGATCCTTATTGGGGTGAGAAACAAGCGAGAATAGCATACTACAATGATGATAATTATGGAGGGCTTGATTATAATAAAAATACAATTGGTGTTAAATTAAGCAATGAAGTAATTAAAATATATAAAGAACCAGATATTAATAGTACGGTTATTTATAAATTGCAAAATGAAAAATATAAATATAAAACTGCTAATATGAGTTTGATTGTAACTGAAGAAAAAGAAGTAAATGGAAAAGTATGGTATAAAGTTTATACGGAAGTTGCATTAAATGCTGATAGAACTATTTCTTCAAATAAAAATGAATACTCATTTGATTATAGTTATGGTTATGTAGAAAAAGAAAATTTATATGTAAAAAATAATAGACCTAATATTGAAGGAATAGAGGATAAAACTTTATATCTTAATGATAGTTTTGATAAATTAAAAGATGTTAGAGCTATTGATAGTGAAGATGGAGATATTACCGATAAATTAATTATTGATGGTGATGTTGATACAACGAGAGCTGGAGAATATAAATTAGTATACAGTATAACTGATAGTAGTAGATTTACATATGTTAAAGAAGTAACTATTAAAGTTGTTGGTGATAGTATTCCTGTAATAAATGCAGATAATATTATAATATCTGAAGGTAAGGAATTTAAACCACTTGAATATGTAACAGCATATGATAGTGTTGATGGAGATATTAGTTCAAATTTAAAAGTTGTTTTAAAT
>CAJKKJ010000238.1 GCA_905200435.1 uncultured Bacillota bacterium
TTTATTAAATCTTTTATTATTTCATATATTAATTCTTGTTTTATTTTCTTTACTTCTTTGCATTTTTGAGAAATCACACCATCTTCTTTTACTCCATAACCTAAAATATGCATTTTTGTTTTATTAAGTTTAGCACTCATTTCAATTCCTGGTATATATGATATATCAGGTATTTCTTTTAATACTTTTATACTTTCTGTTGAATCATGATCTGTTATTGAAAATATATCAATTTTTTTATCTTTTATTTTTTTTATTAGTTCTTTTATATTATAATCACCATCTGAAAAGCTCGAATGGATGTGCAAGTCTAGTTTTTCCATATTTTCTCCTATATTTATATAATATCAGACATGCTTTAATTTTAAAAATACTTATTTTGTATATATTCATAACTTCAAGTTATATTATTGACATAAGCTCTCGTTTTGCTATAATATAATCGTGTGGTGATTGTATGAATATTAGTTATGAATATTATAAAACTTTTTGTATTGTTGCTGAAAGTAAGAGTATTACTGAAGCTGCTAAAAGGCTTAATATTTCGCAACCGGCTATTACTAAAACTATAAAATTATTAGAGTCTGAACTTAATAGTGTACTTTTTTATAGAAGGCATAGTGGTATGTCTTTGACTCTTGAAGGAGAAAGATTGTATTCATATATAAAACCTATTATTCTACAATTAGATGATACAAAAAATATTATGAACGAAATTGTTAATAAAGGCAAAACTAATATTAGAATTGGTACTAGTATTACTGTTCTTAGGTCTTTTCTTATTAAGTATATAAAAAAATATATGCTAGAACATCCTAATGTGCATATATATGTTGAAGATAATACAAATAATAATTTGATAACTAAAATTAAAGAAGGCGCGATTGATCTTGCTGTTATTATTTCCAATACCAATTATTCTAAAAAGTATGTTGATATAAAAAGGCGCAAGATAAAGGATTTGAATTATGCTTTTTTTACTAGTTATGAATATTTTAGTGATATTGATTCTCCTATTAGTGTTAAAAAAATTAAAAATAAAAATTTTATTATTAATATTAATACAACTGAATTGAACAGATTTCATGATAAATATAACCTTTACAATTATTTAAGTGTTGCTTCTAATTCATTTATTTTGGATTTTATAAAAAATGGTATAGGTATTGGTCTTGCAATAAAAGAATTTGCTGAAAATCAAGAAGGTATTCATGAAATTAAACTAAAAGAAGAACTACCCAAAGCTGAATTGGTAGTTCTTACAAACAGTAATAAATATCATAATATTGCAATATCACATTTTATAAATGGTCTATTTGATGAATGATTTAATCTAATAACTCTTTTTGTATTTCTTTTATATTTTCATATAAATATTCACATAAATTACTTCTAAAGAAGGCAAAATCTAATAAAGACTTTTTGGTATTATCATTGTTATATTCTTTATATCCAAATGTACTTGGTGCTAGTTGTAATATATAAATATATGGCATATATTTTAAATCGTATTCAGTTAAATCTATGTATTTTTCTACTTCTTTTACATAATTTTTGAATGTTTTTAGGTTAAATTTACCATTTTTACATTCTTTATCTACATAACTATAACTTCTTATGATTTCCCAATCTATAGGCATATTTCTTATTGTTTCAAAGTCTATAATTGCTGTTTCTTTTTCATCATTATATATAAATTGTTGAACACTGTAATCACCATGGCATACCATTATGGTGACTTTTTTTAATTCTTCAAAATCAAAATCTAATAAACTTTC
>CAJKKJ010000239.1 GCA_905200435.1 uncultured Bacillota bacterium
TCAAGTTTTATAATATTGTTAGTTTTTTTAAATTGACAACGGTTTTCACCACCTTTCTTTATTTTATTTAGGGTTAATCATATTTCTTAACCCTTATATATCAAGGCCTTTATGGCCAAGATTTTTTATATCACTCAAATTTTTCAGTATCATTTTTGCTCCTTTGGATAAAACTAATAGCATATACATAAAATAATTAGTTGCACTAACGGAGGGTTAAAAAATGATAACAGGACAAGAGATATTTAACATAGTTGATCTATTTACTTCACAATCAACAATTAATTTTTACGAAAACATATTTGATAATTTAGATTTATCATTTATACCTGAATTTATTGAATCAAAACGTGGACCAAAAGGCTATTCACGTCACGCTCTTACTAGAGCGTTTGTTGTTATGAACTGTGAACATTTTAGAGAAATAACTCTACTTTGTGATTTTTTAAATACTAATTTAAAAATTGCTCAATTATGCGGATTTGACATTACTAAACCATTACCTTCTTATAGCGTTTACCAACGTTTTATTCATGATATTGATAATAATTTACTAAAGGAAATAATGAAATCACAAGTAAATGAACTTATAAAATTAGATGCCATAGATAACTCAATAGTATCTGTAGATTCAACCCCTATAAAAGCAAATACAAAGTATAATAATCCAAAATGTTTTTCTAAAAATAAATTTTCTAATGAAAAACATCCTAAATCAGATAAGGACTGTAAATTAGGAGTCCACACTGCAAATAATGAAGATTCAAAAAAGAATTATACTTTTTATTGGGGTTATAAAAATTTAATAATGTGTGATGCAAAATCAGGATTGCCAATTTATGAAGTAACTCTTACAGGCGAAAAAGCTGATGTTTCAAGTCTAATTAATTTTTTAGATAAAATAAATTCTTGGTTTAGCTTAAAAAATTCCAAAATTCTCGCTGATAAAGGTTTTGATTCTAAAGCAAACTATAATTACATAAAAGATGTTTTACATTCTGAAGCTTTTATTGCTAAAAATAAACGTAACAGCAAAACTGTTGAAACTATTTCTTGCGGTAACCCGCTATGCGAAGCAGGTTTAGCAATGCATAAAGACGGTAAGCAATATCTAAAAGGTTCAATAAAACAAAAATTTTGTTGTCCATTTAGAACATCAAAAGATGATTCTAAATGCCCTTGTAATCACCCTAAATATAATAATGGTCATAAAAATAGAGGATGTATAAAATATAAATCTATCAGTACAGACTATAGATCAACCGTCGATGATACATCAGATTATTTTAAACTATACTATTCAAAGAGAACTGAATCAGAACGCTACAATTCACGATTTAAGAATCTTAATCTTGAAAATGCCTCTGTTAGAAATATTTCTTCCATATCTAACCTAAATACCTTAGGTCACATATGCCTTTTAACAGTTGCTATTGCTGCAATTGTTAATAAAAAGGAAGATAAGATTTGTTCTCTAAGCAAGCTTAAACGAGCTAGTTAGCTCTTTAACAACCTAATATTTTACATTTTATTATCCTCATAGGGATAGTCTGCCCTTTTTTAGGTCACTTTATTACTAATAATCCTAATTTTCCTATTTTTTCATCTCTAATTAATATTCACTTTTTAAAAGATCAATTATGCTCATCTCTATATTTTATTTATATCATATTTACGACTAACTTTTCTTTGTTTTCTCTTTAAGACTTTTTTAAGCCTTTTAACTTCTTTTGTTTTATTAATGTTTTTAAAAGTAATTCCATTGCTGCAAA
>CAJKKJ010000240.1 GCA_905200435.1 uncultured Bacillota bacterium
AAAAAATAAGATTTATTTCTACATAAATCTTATTAAGGTGTTGCACTTACGCATTTACCCTCTCCAGGGTTTTCTCCTTCAACGTATACTTTATCAGTCAAAGCACATGCAGTTTTAGTCATTGAATCTTGAATGTAACCACCAAACATTTTTAAAACACTAACAATAATAACACTTATAACAGCAATTATAAGTAAATATTCAACCAAAGCTTGACCTTTTCTATTCATATTATACCTACCTTCTACTTATATTCTATATTTTTTTACGATATTTGTCAAGATATGATATAATATAACTGGTGAAAATATGAAAATAAAATATGCAAGAAAATTTAAAGACCGATTAATTGGTTTAATGTTTAAAAAAAACATAAATTATTGTTTATGTTTTGAAAAGTGCAATTGTATTCATACCTTTTTTATGAGAGAAAATATAGTGGTTGTATTTACAGATAAAAATGGAAATATCTTAAAAATAAAAAACACCCCTAAAAATAGAATTCTATTTTGTATGGGTGCTTATTATACATATGAATTTCCGTATTATGTAAATATGGATGATATTAATTATATTTTAAAATCAAATTCATAATCTAAAATATATATAGTATCTCCTTCTTCACATCCCATTTTGATTAAAGCTTCATCAATACCTAAATGTCTAAGTTTATTCTCGAATCTTAAAACAGATTCTTCCGTTTGGAACTTAGTCATTTTTAGTATTCTCTCAACTTTTTCACCAGAAATACGATATTTATGATCAGCAATTTTTTGTATTTTAAATGGTTCTTCCTTTTTAAATTTATATAATATATGTCCTTCTAAATTTTCGTCTTTTTTAATATTTTCTTTAGGTAATTTAGATAACATATCTGATAAAACATTTACTACCTTATCAAGCCCTTTATTAGTACTAGCACTTATAGGATAAACTGGAATTTTGACTTTTTCTTTAAATTTTTCTAAATTGTTATTAAAATCAATATCAACTTTATTAGCAAGAACTATCATAGGTCTTTCTAATAGAGTTTTATCATATTCTTCTAATTCTTTGTTTATTTTAACAAAATCATCATATGGATCTCTTCCTTCATATCCAGATATATCTACAACATGAGCGATTATTCTTGTTCTTGAAATATGTCTTAAGAATTGATCACCTAGACCTTCACCATTTGATGCACCTTCAATTAATCCCGGAAGATCGGCAACAACAAATGAATTATTTCCTGATTTAACTACTCCTAAATTTGGACTTAGTGTTGTAAAATGATATGCTGCTATTTTAGGTTTGGCAGCAGATATAACTGATATAATAGTTGATTTACCAACACTTGGCATACCAACTAATCCAACATCTGCAAGTAGTTTTAATTCAACTTTTAAATGTTTGCTTTCGCCTTCTTCACCATTTTCGGCATATGATGGACATGAATTTGTTCTAGTAGCTAGCGCTATATTACCTCTACCACCACGGCCACCTAATGCAACTATTGCTTCTTCGCCGTTTTCTGTTAAATCAGCAATTATTTCATTATTAGCAGTATCTGTAACAATGGTTCCAACTGGTACTTTTATGATGGTATCTTCAGCACTTTTTCCCATTTGACCTTTACCTAAACCATTTTCTCCACGATCACCTTTTATTAATTTTTTATATTTTAAGTCAATTAGGGTATTTAATCCTTCATCTGCTTTAAAAATAATATCTGCACCTTTACCGCCATTACCCCCGT
>CAJKKJ010000241.1 GCA_905200435.1 uncultured Bacillota bacterium
GAAAAAGAATACAACGAATTTGTAAGTTTATTAAAAATTTATAGAAATTCTAAAAGTTCGGAATGTAATTGTTTGCATTTATTATATAAAAATGATAATGCTGTTTTACTTGATGAGAACTATAATCAAATTGATACAAAAAATTATTTATTAGATGCAAAGTATTTATCGGATATTAGTTTTTCTGAAAACGATTTTATATTAAATGCTCTTTTAACATTACTTCCTAAAAAAATATATATTCATTTATTAACCAAAAGTGATGAATTTATAGAAACTTTAAAATTAATTTTTACAAATAGAATCTCACTATGCAAACACTGTTCATTATGTACTAAATATAAATATTTAAACAAAATAAAGTAGAGGAAAACTCTACTTTATTTTATTTAGATAATTTTTTGATACTTATAATTTTTAAATTAAATATTTAAATATTCAATTTCTTGTATTAAATTTCTATATTTTATATATAGAATTTCTTTATCATTTGTATCTATAGAATTATTAAATTCGTTTAATAAAACGTAAGTTTTATTAATATTATATTGATTTTTATTATTATTTACATCATTTAAAATTGTATTGAAACTATTTATACTTGAAGAAATTTCTTTTTTTATTTCTTCCCATTTTTCTTGTTCTATTATACTATATGCTCTAATTATATTTGTCTTTGTTTGCATAAATGCAATTTTTCTGCCATCCTTTTCATATAATTCCATAAATTTTGGTAAATATGAATATAATTTTGCAACCATTGATAAAGAGTTTACCTTATCTTGAGCTTTTATATATTTTGTAGTCTCATCCAAATCATTACTAAATTTTAAAATATTTTCATTATTGCCATTTACTTTATTAAGATCTATTATTATTTCAGACCAACTTTTATATAAGTTACTTATTTCACTTTCCAAGTTTTTCCAATCAATTTCGTCAGTATTTATTGTGTTTTGAGTCATACTAAAACTAATTTTAGAAGTTTCATTATTACTTTCATTTGATGAATTTTCTTTGCTTGAATTATCATTTTTACTTGTATTATTACTAGAGTCAGAACTTGTATTATTATTTGATGATTCAGTTATTTCATATTCTTGTATAACTATATTGTTTAATCCATTGGCTATACTTATTAAAGATGTATTTAAATATTCCATTTCACTATCTAATTTTGAATTTATTTTTTCCTCATCATTGGGTTTCTCTTTATTTTTCCATATTGCAAATGAACTACCTGCAATTAAAATTAATAAAATAAAAAATATTATAATCTTTTTATACATAATTTTTCCTCCATTAACTATTATTTCCTTATTTTTTCCAAATATTCCTTTGTATAAGTTATTTTAAAAATTAAAATACTATTATTAAGAAATAATTTTAGTGGAGTTTATTATGTATGCAAGCATTAATTTGTATAGTTTAGAAAAACGGCGAAATCAAAAGATTTTTAGATAAATTTTTTAATTATAATTTTAATTTAACAGATGATTTACATTGGATCCTATTGAAATTGTCGATTTTATTGGTGTTTTTATTGATAACATTGATGATTACAAAATAACCATGTGGATTTCTTTAGATAAAGATGTTTTAATTAATCTTAATAATACAAATGCTAATAATATTATTAAATATTTTTTTGAAAGATATCCATATTAAAAGTAGGCAATTATATAATCGCCTACTTTTAATTTTAATCTTTTAATAATTCTTTTCCATCTTTTA
>CAJKKJ010000242.1 GCA_905200435.1 uncultured Bacillota bacterium
TTATGCCAATACAGGCTTTATAGCAAAATCATCACGTATTCCTAGAAGAATAGTTGAACAAAACAGAAAAGATGTTTTAGTAGGAAGTGCCTGTTTAAATGGTGAAATATTTAATATTGCTTTAACAAGAAGTGAAGAAGACTTAAAAGAAGCAATGAAATTCTATGATTATATAGAAGTACAACCACCAAATAACTATATCCATTTAGTTAAAAGCCATGATTTATCAAATTATGATGAATTAATATATGCTTTAAATAAAATAATAAAATGCGCTAAAGAAGAAAATAAATTAATATGTGCAACAAGTGATGCTCATACACTAAATAAAGAAGACAAAATTTATAGAGAAATCATTATAAATCAAAATGTTCCTGGAAAAGGAAGACATGCTCTTGCCAGATATCTAAAAAAAGATAATAAAGGCACAAATAAAAACATGGATATTATTAATGATTTCATTAAAAATTCAAAAGAAATGTATGGTTATGAATTAGATAATGTAACAATTAATACCTTAAAATTAATAGGTGCTCTTGATAATATTGAAGAAATATCTAGTGATTTTGATACAATATGTGAATTATATACATTTACAAAAGAAGAAATATTAAAATTAGGTAAAGACTTTGAAAAAAACAAAAGAGAAAATTTGCACGATGCTATAAGAACTCTAATGAGTGAAAAAGCCATTATAGAAGATAAAGGTGAATACCATATAAATGCCTCACTTATACTAGATGAAACCAAAGAAGAACCACATATACCAGATGAATTTTTTAGAACAACTGATGAAATGTTAGAAGAATTTAGTTTTCTAGATGAAAAAACAAGAAAAGAAATTGTTATAGAAAATCCAAGTAAAGTTGCAGATAAGGTAGAATATAATATCGAAGTAATTATAGCAACCGACAAACCATTTTCACCAATAATTGAAGATTCTGAAAAAACAACAAGAGATATGGTTTACAATAAAGCATATAGTATTTATGGAAATCCACTACCTGAAAATATTGAAAAAAGAATTGAAGATGAATTAAGAGGTATAATAGGTGGAGGATTTGACGTTATTTATTTAATTGCTCAAAAATTAGTTAAACACTCTAATGATGATGGTTATATAGTAGGATCTCGTGGATCAGTTGGTTCTAGCTTTGTAGCAACCATGATGGGAATAACAGAAGTTAATTCACTTCCTGCTCATTATGTTTGTCCAAATTGTAAACATAGTATTTTTGAAATAGATGGTAAAGCATTAGGTGCAGAATATTCATCAGGTTTTGATTTGCCCGATATGAATTGTCCTAAATGTTCAACATTGATGCATAAAGAAGGAAATGATATGCCATTCGCGACTTTCCTTGGCTTTAATGCTGATAAAGTACCAGATATCGATTTAAACTTTTCAGGTGATAATCAAGCATCTGCCCATGAATATACCAAAGTATTATTCGGAACAGATAATGTTTATAGAGCAGGTACAATTGGTACAGTTGCTGATAAAACTGCATTTGGATTTGTTCAAGGATTTTATGAAGATAAAATATATGATACATTAAGAGTAGAAGCTAACAGCTATAATATTAAAATACCTTCTAAAGATGAATTAAAAAAGAAAAAAATTATTAGATGTACAAGAAGAACACCGGAAGTTGAGAGAATTGCATTAGGATGTACAGGTGTTAAGAGAACAACAGGTCAGCACCCAGGAGGAATAGTT
>CAJKKJ010000243.1 GCA_905200435.1 uncultured Bacillota bacterium
TTCCCATATTCTTTTTTAGCTTGTTCTATTTCTTCATCACTTAAAACTTTAGAATAACTATAAAAATCACCATCTTTTTTAACTTTCATAGATTTTATAACACTAGAATTTTCAAAGTTTTCATCAATTAATCTAATATAATCTTTATTTTTATTTGAATAACCTTCTAATTTTAAATTATCTTTTAATATATCATCTAATGATTTATCGGTTTTTTTAGGAACTTCTAAATGAATTTTTTGAAGATAAAATCCTGCTATTTTAATATTTTTTAATTTTGAATGATTAACTAAATATATATATATTGGTAATTGCATATTAAGTCCATAATCTTTATATTTAAAATTAATATTAGCATTACCTGTTTTGTAATCAATTAAAGATACTATAGTATTATCATTATCTTTTTTATATAAAATTTTATCAATTTTACCAACTAAATTATAGTTTTCGTTTTCAACTACTATTTTTTGCTCATATAAGGCATCATTTAAATCACCCATACTTTGTTGTTCTTTAATGATTTTAACAATTTTCTTTAAATCTTCCTTTAATTTTTTCACAAAAAATCTTTCTTTATTTGTTAGTTCATTATTTAAAATAAATTCATTAATTACATCATCTATACTTGTATTATCTCTTAAATTTCTTTCAAGTGCTTCATGAACAAGCGAACCAATCATGCTAGAAAAAGTATTTTCAAAAATGTCCAATTTTAATATTTTACTTACATAGTATTTAAAGTTGCACTCGTTATAATTTTCAAATGATGTATAAGATAGTTCTAGTTTTTTAGAAAAATTTAGATTATTAATTTTCTTATATTCATGATTATATTTTTTATATGGTATTTGATAGGTATTACTTAATACACCTATTTTTTTATTTATAGTTCCATATTTATTATAGTCATCTAAATAAGCTGTATATTCTATTTTATCAAGTAATTCACTATATGTTTTTAAAGAAGTACAATCTATTTCTTTTTTATTTTCCAATAAATTAGAAACATAAAATGTTTGTTTATTGTCTTTTAGTTTTGTTGTTATTATTAAATTTTTAATACTTCTAATATTCTTTAATGTTTCATTTTTACTGATAATATTTTTTTCAACAGTATTTTCTAAGTAATCCATTTTTATTGCATCATTAATATAATCTTCATCTTTATAGCTTTTTGGTATAACACCTTCATTAAAGCCCATTAAAAAAACATATTCATCATCTAATGCTTCTAAATGCTCTATTATTTCAATACCATTTTCATATTTTTCGTC
Source organism: uncultured Bacillota bacterium (assembly GCA_905200435.1). Taxonomy (GTDB): domain Bacteria; phylum Bacillota_I; class Bacilli_A; order RF39; family UBA660; genus CAG-884. Next base: position 1,278 of record CAJKKJ010000243.1, read on the forward strand.
AGATAAATTTGTATTTTTCATACATTCTATAATTAATGTTTTATTATAATTAGACCAGACATATTTATTACAGATACTTATTATTTTGTTTACAATTTTAGAGTCATACTTATTTTTTAAGTCTTCTATTATATTTTCAATATTATCATAATCTAATCTTGATACAAATTCTTTTCCAGGGATAGTTGCAATTAAAGGTTTTTTATTTTTAAAATTAACTTTTAAATTTAAAAAAACAAAATTTCTTCTTATTACTTGTTCATAATCTGATGATACATTATATAGTTTTATTTTATCTAAACTAGTACCTTTTTCAACTAATTCACATATTTTATAACCAATATATTTTACTTCGTCTTCTAAATACTTAAAAACATATACATTATGATCATATATATCATTTCTTAGTTCTAGTTCTTCATAATTGTAATCTTTCC
>CAJKKJ010000244.1 GCA_905200435.1 uncultured Bacillota bacterium
AAATTAATTGATTATCTAGTTATAACATGCGCAGAACCAATTGTTTCTTTAAAAAGAGATTATAACTCAAGTTTAGCACTAGAAAAAAGGACATTCTTAAATATAAATAATTTAAATGAGTATAATAAAAGCTTAAAAGATTTAAAAGCTTTATTTAATGAGAGTGTTGATGATGTTACGCTACTTGATACATCAAATATAAATATGAATGAAGTTTCAATAATTATAGCATCAAACATCATGGAAGCAATGCGAAAGAAATATATAGATTGTTTTAAAAAAACATATAAAATAGTAAAATGCGAGTAATAACTCGTTTTTTGTTGTACTAATTTTGTTTGAAAAATTAAAAAAAATCATATAATAAAATTAGGAGGAGATTAGATGTTTGGAAATTTTACAGAAGAAGCAAAAAAAATAATGGTTGGTGCAAAAATAGAAATGAAAGAATTAAAACATCCTTACGTTGGAAGTGAACATTTAATGCTTTCAATCCTCAAAAATGATGAAAAAATTGCTGAAAAGTTAAAATTATATAATTTAGATTATGATACATTTAAAAAAGCTATAGTTGAAAGTATAGGTGTAGGAAAAAAGGAAAGTGAATGGTTTTTATATACACCATTAATCAAAAGAGTAATTGAAGAAGCTATAGTTTCAAGCAAAGAAAATAACCATAATGAAGTAACACCAAAACATTTATTATATGCTTTACTTGAAGAAGGTGAAGGTGTTGCAATTCGTATAATGTTAAGTATGGGAATTGATTTAGAAGAATTAATGAGTGAATTTGAAATAAAATTAATTCAAAAGAAAAAAAATAAAAAATTGTTACTAGATGAATTTGGAATAGATTTAAATAAAAAAGCACTCAATAATGAAATTGATCCAGTATATGGAAGAGAAAAAGAAATAAAAAGAGTAATTGAAATATTATCACGAAGAACAAAAAACAATCCCTTATTAATAGGTGATGCTGGTGTAGGAAAAACGGCAATAGTAGAAGAGTTAGCACGAAAAATTACAAATGGTGATGTCCCAAATAGTTTAAAATTAAAAAGAATAATAAGTGTTGATATGGCCTCCTTAGTAGCAGGAACCAAATATAGAGGAGAATTTGAAGAAAGAATAAGAAAAATAATAAATGAAGTTGAAAACAATGAAGATGTAATTTTATTCATTGATGAAATCCATACAATAGTAGGAGCAGGTGGTGCTGAAGGCGCAATTGATGCATCAAACATTTTTAAACCAGCTTTGGCTCGTGGAAAAATAAGAATGATAGGTGCTACAACAAAAGATGAATACAAAAATTCTATTGAAAAAGATAAAGCCTTAGAAAGAAGATTTCAGATAGTTACGATAGAAGAACCATCTAAAGATGATGTATTAAATATTTTATTTAACTTAAAAAATATATATGCTTCTTATCATCATGTAATAATTGAAGATGAGATAATAGAGCAAATGGTTACATTATCAAGCAAGTATATTCATGATAGAAATGAACCAGATAAAACAATTGATTTATTAGATGAAGCATGTTCACTTGCTAGTATGAAAGAAAGTAATGAATTAAAAGAATATAATAATTTAAATAAAAAATTAAAAAAAATACTTGATTTAAAAAAGGAATATCTAATTAAAAATGATTTTGCAAAAGCAAGTGAACATGCTTCATCTAATAAATCAATTGTTTTATCTGGTTCATTT
>CAJKKJ010000245.1 GCA_905200435.1 uncultured Bacillota bacterium
ATCACTTATATATTTTTATATAAAAAAAATGATAGCTTAAAGTAAAATGGACCCTTTGTCAAGTACACTAGAAAAAAAGGGTTCTTAAGAAGTTACTAAAAGCTGATTCCTGTATTGCACAGGAGTCAGCTTTTTTAAATTCCACTGGCAACGTTCATTATTGTAATAATCCATGTAATCATCTATCAATATTTTAAGTTCTTCTATTGTTTCACAGCTTTTATAATCAATTTCATCCTTCATATGTCCGAAGAATGATTCTTGCGGAGCATTATCCCAACAATTGCCTCTACGAGACATAGATTGACCCAAGTTATATTTTTAAGCAATTTTTGAAAGATTGGACTTGTATAATGAGAGCCTTGGTCAGAATGAATAAATGCATCTTTATGTAATTTAAATGACTTTAGTTTAACTAATTTATTTATAGTTTCAGTTACAATATCTATAGCTAAGTTATTAGAAAGATTATAGGCTAATATTTCATTTGTTGATGAATCTTTTATTGTAGATAAATATGCCATCTTATTATTGCCGTACGGCATATATGTAATATCAGTTAACATTACCTTACCAGGTATGTTTTGCTTAAATTCTCTATTTAGTCTATTAGGAGCTACTCTATGCTCCTTTGTAGCCTTAGCAATACGCTTATATGGATTAGCTTTACGTATAGGACAAGTAATATTATATTTTCTCATAATTCTTTGGATTTTCTTTCTATTCATTATAATATTGAATTTATTTTCTAATACCATTTTTATAGACCTAGATCCTTTCTTATATCCACGATAGTTAAATGCTTTTAAGATAATTTCTTTAGATATAAGATCTTTATTTTCCTTTATACTTCTAGTCTTAAAATTATTTAAAAAATTATAGTAACCTGAAGTAGAGACATTAGCAATTTTACATAAATGTCTCGTCATGTTTTTAAGATTGAAACTTTGAATTAAATTTTGTATTAGTCTAAATATTTTAGATGCAGGTATTTTCTTATTTATCACCTGCCTTTCTTGCAGCTCTAACTTTTTTATCAATTCAAGCTCCGCTTTAAGATACTCTATTTCAGCATCTTTCTTAGCGATAATCTCTTCAATAGTTAATTCTCTATTAAGTGTTCTTCCTGAATTTAAAGTCCTAGTATCTTCTAAACCTAAAATACCTTTATCGTTATATGCTTTTCTCCATCTTAGACTAGCAGAATCTATACGTTTAATTCCAATTATATTAACATCAAATCCTGCATCTTCAAAAATAGCTCTTGAAGTTTTCCCATTCTCATATTCAGCAATAAACTGCAATTTAAACTCATTAGTATAAGTTATACCTTTAGCAGTTACATTTTTTACATATTTATTTTTAGATAATTCTAATATTTCTTGTTCTGTAAATATTTTTTTACTCATCTTATAATCACCTCTTAGTTAATATTGTACAAAAAAAGATCCCATTATAGACAGACACGCTTTTTCTCGTGTCCACCATATAGGATCCATTTTAATATAAGTTACACTTTTTTATTTATTAACTCAATGATTCTTCTAGTTCATTAAAATCTATATATTTTATAAGTATCTTATAGAACATATCTACCATAGGACCAACCAAAAATGTAAGTACTATTGTTCCAATACCTATTGGTCCTTTTAAAATGAATGCTAAAACTATACATATAATATCTATAATCATTTTAGAT
>CAJKKJ010000246.1 GCA_905200435.1 uncultured Bacillota bacterium
CTTATTATTTTTTTTAGCATATTCCCTCCAATTTATTATTTAATAGGCAATCTACACCATCTATATTAATCTTAAAACATGTTCCAACATACACATCATATGTTCTATTTTTGTATATTAATTTACCCTTAACACAATTTAAACTACCACTTCCAAGCACTACTGAACAAGGAACAATGATATTTTTATTTGACTTTATTTTTTTATTTATTAAGATGATTGGTTTATAAAAGTATGGATCAACCAAATTATTTCCTGTATCCATAAAACCATTTAATTCATATATTTTGTTCTCAATTTCTAATTTTACCTTATATATATTATTATGGATTTCCTTAAACATTTTGGATTCTTTAATATATATATAAAGTATAATTGGTGATGAAATAAATAAAAATATGTAATTGATACTTAGTCCCTTAAAATAAAATACTAAACCTGTATTTTTATAAGAAAATGTAATACTCAAAAAATATAAAAATCCTCCTAATATAATACTAACTGTATATAAAAATAACATATTTTTTAAAAAATATTTCATATTTTTATACCCAAAACCTATTAGTAGCATTAATATACTTATTAATATTTTTAATAAAAATAATTGAAAACTTGTTATTTTAATAAACAAAAATAGAATACTTAAACTACCTACAAATGCTCCTAACATCAATTTATAAAATTTGGCATTTCTTTTTAAAATTATTGATGTTGTTAAAAGAATTAGTAAATCAAAAGAAAAGTTAATAAATAAAACTACATCTATATATATCTTCATTTTCATCACCAAAATGATTATATACTATAAATAATAAAAAAAATGTCATTTTAAAAGAAAGCCGTAACCATACGAGCTTTCATGTACTTATGTACATTATATTATATTCTTTTACAATAGAAAAAGTCCTAAAAAGGACTCTTCTTACATTTTTTCATTCAACATTGTATTAACTTTTTCCATAATTGGTGCCTTATATTTTTGATAAGCAAGTACTGCTCCAGCACCCATTCCCATTAATACTAAACCTTTCATCGCTTTCAAACTATCCACCTCACAAAAAAATGTAGTACCAGTACATTATTTATTTTAACCACTTTATTTAAAAACATTCAATAATTAAATTTTTTAAATTAGTTTTTCTCTCTGTACTATAATTTGATGAAACAGCCATTTTAAAAGCTTCTTCTTCACCTAATAAAATTAATTTTTTCTTAGCTCGTGTAACTCCTGTATATATTAGTTTTCTATATAACATTCTACTATATGATTTAGCAATTGGTATTATAACAAATTCAAATTCGCCACCTTGTGATTTATGAATTGATATTGCAAATCCATGTTTTATTTTTATTAAGTCTTTGGGCAAATATTTTACTATATTACCATCATAATCAACATATATTTCTGTTTTGCCTGATTCACTAAATGGTGGATGGATTATATCACATAATATTCCAATATCACCATTAAATACATTTTCTTCTGGCATATTTACAAGTTCTAGTATTTTATCATTTACTCTATATGTTATATTTGATAATGTTACTTCTTTTTTATTTTCAGCTTTAGGATTAAAAATATTTTGTAAAATAATATTTAAATTATCAATTCCATTTTCGCCTTTATACATCGGTGCCATAATTTGAACTCTTTTATAATCATAGCCATGTTTTATTAGATCATTACATATATTTTTT
>CAJKKJ010000247.1 GCA_905200435.1 uncultured Bacillota bacterium
AGAATATCAACATTAATGCAAGTAGATAATACTTCACTTAAGGACCAAGAAGATAAAATTAGAATGTACGCTAAACTTCACGATATCGTGATAGATGAAATATTTATAGATAAAGCAGTATCAGGTAAATCAACTGATAGACCTGAGTATGATAATATGATGGACTATGTTAAGTCAAATGATATAGATATGATTATAGTTTATAAAAATGATAGAATACACCGTAGTTTATACAATCTATTGGCTATGATTTATGAGCTACAAGAGTATGAAGTGGCTTTAGTAAGTGTTACAGAAATGTTTGATACATCAACCCCACAAGGAATGCTATTTTTACAGATGCTAGGGAGTTTTGCAGAGTTTGAAAGAGCTGTAATCAATGAAAGAACTAGAAATGGAAGAATAGCAAGGCTTAATGAAAATAAATGGGTAGGTGGTAAGCCCGCATTTGGATATAAAGTAAATAAGCAAGGTCAATTTGAAATTGATGAAGAAGAAGCTAAAATAGTTAAGGATATATTTAAATTAAGGTCTAAGGGGCTTTCATTAGCTAAGATAGGTGCTAAGTATGGATTTTCAAAACAGAAGGTAGATTATATTTTAAAAAATAAAAACTATATTGGTGTATTTGAGTATCAGGGAAAAAAAGAAAAGAATGATATTGTTATTGAGATAGAGCCAATAGTATCAAGGTATATGTGGAATAAAGTTAATTTAAAAAAATAGGTGCGTTAAAAAATGGCTCTTTATAAATATGTGGTGTGGGTGAGCATGTTGATCTTTAATATTTATATGGATTAGTGTCAATTATTATCTGTGTAATAAGCTAATAGAGATAGTAAGATCTTTTACATAACAGTTATGTAATAACATTAAAAGCTTAAATATGAATTTTTAATAAATTTATGTTATAGAATAAATACAAATTAGAGATAGTGTCATTTGATGTGTTATATTAAGTTAATTTTGTTTATAGAAATACTTTAATATGGAAACTTAATATTATACACTTAAATTGATAAATTATTAAAAATATATGGGGATATATATGAAAAAGAAATTATTATGCTTAAGTGCAATATTAGCGATGACTTCAACTACAATGGTGTCATTTGCAAATGAAGTTACTAATTATATAAGTGAGGATAATAAAAATGAAATAGTTCAACCGAGAGCTCAATATGCTGTTGTAAATGCATCAAATGTAAATATTAGATATAACGCAGGAACATCATATAAAGTAGCTGGACAATTACCTAAAGGTGTAACTGTAATAACTACATATACTAAGCAAAAATATGCAAATGGAATGTGGTGGCAAGAAATACAAAGTAAGTATGGTAATGGATGGGTTGCAGATAAATACCTTAATCATATAGGATAAATATAAACAAAGACTTACTATATAGTAAGTCTTTTGTTTAAGAGGGGTGAATTATATTTTGAACGTAAATAAGTTAATTATACTATTAAGTATGATTTTATTATTAACTGGATGCTCTGAAAGTAAAAAATTATCTACAAATCAAAGTGAAGATAATAATCAAATAAAGTATAAAAGTAAAGATATAACTATAAATGAAAATTTATTAAAAGAAAATATAAAAAAGATATCGTCAAATGTACGAAATTATGGATCAGATGGAGAGATAGAATCTTCAGAATATATAAATAATCAACTTACTAAATACGGTTA
>CAJKKJ010000248.1 GCA_905200435.1 uncultured Bacillota bacterium
GCCTTGAAATATCAATAATATTATAAATATTATAAGTATTATAAATATGGGAGTTCCTACAACTTGTGGCTCAGGGAAAAAATATAAACAATGTTGTGGTAAATAAGCCCACGAACCTGCATGAAATAAGGTATTGCGGGTTTTACTATGATTACAATATTTAGGTAATTTTTGGAATGTTCATTGCCCTAGATAAGTTTTAGATAAGCCATAAAACCCTTATAAGCCTTTATAAAATAAGGACAAAACACATATTAAAACAATGCTTTCAAATTGAATACAAAACTTATCTAAAAATTATCTAAATCGTAATTTATTGTTCAAAAGTAATAATAGTAAAAATAATGGAGTAGATATATGGTATAATTTATATAGGAGTTGATAGAGTGGAAATCAATTACAATGATACACTTCAAAAAAGAATGCTTAATTGGAAATATTATGGTGATAACATGAATCCATTTTATAGCTGTGTAATTTCATATTTAATAGAAATTGGTGGTTATAAATTAAGCAAAGATGGAAGTGAGTATGAACAAATAAAAAAAATAGAAAGTATATTGAAAACAAACCCTAAAATATTTAAAGAAGTATTTAAAATACTTACACAGAATGGGTTTTTAGAAGATTTAAGCTTTAGATATGAATATAGTAATAAGTTTTATAAAAATCGCGGTGATGAAAATCACTTTAGTATATTAAAATTTAAAATAATAGATGGAAAATTATATGTATACGATTTAATTACAAGTAGAGAAAATAGAAAGTATGTAGAAATTAAACAAATAAATAATATAGATGTTAATGAGCTTATTACATTGTTAAAAAATGATGGATATACTGATGAAGAGGTAGAAGTTTTAATACAACATAAAGAAGTATTACAAGCCTATGGAATAGATAGCAAGTCATATAATATTACTTTGTTAAATGATAACAACTTACTTAATATGCAATTAGATAATCCAAATATTAGGTTGGATTTTTCTATCTTTTTCAAAGAACATTCCAAATCTAATTTGTTGGATAAATCGAACTTTAATCTAAATATAGAATCAAGTGATACCAATATTTCATATGGATATGATAGTAATTTAAAATTATTGTCTTTAATGCATGGATTATGTAAAAGTCAAAAAGACTTATCACTTTTTGAAAGTATATACAAGAAGAATGTTGAGTTGTTGGGAAATGGTGGTAATACAGATACAAATATAGATTGGATGTTTATGAGTAGTTTCTTTTTACTAAATCAAGAAGAAAAGAATACATTACCTGACTACCTATATTTAGATTTGGCGCGAAAACTAAAATTGGTTAATTCTAGAGGTGCAATATGCAGTTTTATGGATGAAAACAATGAAGAAATGTCTTATGCTAATGATGTTAATCGTTCAAATTATGGTTGCAATGATTACATATTCACTGATGGAAATCTTGATTGTAAAATGCTATTTCATGCTATACGAAATGCTTTAGCACACTCATCATATGAAGTTATAGACAAGGATTATATTCGTATTTATGGGTATAATGATAAAAAAGTAATGAATTGTAATTTTAAAATTCAAAAAAATATGATAATTGAATTCATTAATAAATTATCAAATTACAATGCTTTTGGTAATATTTTTCCAATATGTACATTGGAAAATCCAAACTATGATAATACTTC
>CAJKKJ010000249.1 GCA_905200435.1 uncultured Bacillota bacterium
ATATTTTTATTCTAACACCTGACAATGTTGATGTGTTGGTTGAAGCAAAGAATATTGCTATTTTTTGTTTTTCTTTAAAATTTGATAAGTTATTCTTTGAATATATAACCTTAATCATTTTAGGAGAATTCGTACAAGATACCATTAAATAATCATCATGTATTTCCTCAATAGTTGCGTTTATAAGCATAAGATTATCCTGATTATCTATAGCATTTGCTTCTGCTTCATTATTATTAATAATTCTTAAATTTGTTACATTGTTTAAATATTCTACCCAAAATATGCCGTGAGGCATGCTGTAAGTTGGCTCGTCTCCGTAGCATGTAACTTCGATTCTGTTTCCAACTTCTAATTTTTTTAAAGCTGTTTTGTTTAAATTTGAAGCCCTAAATGAATAATAATTCAAATAGAATGAATTAAGAGATATTCTATCATCTTCAATTTCACTAATTTTGTTTCTTTCAAAACAGTAATCTTTTAAATTTCTACAATATACTATATTACCTACAGATAAGTCTGAAAATTCGAGTTTTTGACCATTTTCATTATAAAAGTTGAATGAAGAATATTCAACAGTTTGTGTATCGGGAATCAAGTAAGCACCTGTTATGCTATCATTATCTATGTCTGTAATTGTAAATTTAAATTTTCTATGTGACTTAAAATAATAAATTCCAGATATTATAACAATAAAAATAATTATTAATACAATTAAAATTTTTAATAATTTTTTCATAAATTTATCCCACTTTCTTTAAGAAAAATTATACTGAAAGATAAAAATAATGTCAATAAAAGTAAATTTAAAATGAAATTTGTTTTATAATTTATTTGTGAAAGTGGTCTAAGTAATAAATTAGCAATTTATTACATGTGTTTTCTTTACATTAAGATTACCTAATGATATAATGAAAAAAATGAACAAAGGAGTATTTTTGATGGATAATAGTAGTTTTGCATACTCAGAAGTCTATGCAATATTAAATATGCTTGAGGGTGAATATAGAGAAAGAGTACCTAGAAAAATTATAGACTTTTTTGAAGAAGAAAGGGACAAAGAATATAATCCGATTATAGATGTTAATATTCCTTTAGAAAAACAAAATCTAAGAAGAAAAACGATTGTTTTACTTGCAATATTAAATTTAAATTACTGGTGCGACAGTGAAGAAGAAAAACAAGAAATTTTGGATAGTTTTGCAAAAAATGAAGAATTAAAGAGAGTAAAAGAAAAAGAATTAACTGAGAATTATAATATAAATAATTTATTCAAAAAAATAGAAAATAATGAAAATAAAACAGAAGTATCTTTAATTGAATACAAAAAACAGAATTTTATACAAAAAATAATATCAAAGATAAAAAGTCTATTTAGGAGGAAAAACTAATGGATATAGAAAAAATTAATGATTTTATCGAAGCATATTCGCGAGCAATACAACTTTCACCTGAATATACTGAGGTTTTAAAAGAACTGTTACCAAAAATTATAAAAAAATATTCAAAAATAGTGCAGGATATAACAGAAAAACAAGATGATTATGATAAATATATCATAAAGCCAATTAATGGAAAATACTCTGTTGAAGACTTTTTTTTAAATAGGTTAATGAGAAATGTTTTAGAAGTTGAAGTAGATAATATATCAA
>CAJKKJ010000250.1 GCA_905200435.1 uncultured Bacillota bacterium
GATAATAAGAAGTTATCCTTACAAAATAGATAAAAAGGCAATGATATAAATAATTAATATTCGGAGAAAAAATATGGTTTTTATCAATCGGGAAAGCGAACGTAATACATTTAAAAACAACTATGAGGAAAATATACAAAGTGATATAACTCAAGTTTATATCATAGAAGCAGATCATGGTGTGGGAAAAACAGAATTTATTAGAGAAGTTTCAAAATGTTTTTCTTATTACCCATTAGACATTTATCAATTTGATGATACTCAAGAACTTTCAGTATTTAAAAGAATGGTTTTAGAATTAGATAAAACAAGTGGTGAACATGGATATGATGACTTTAAAACCTTTTATAAAAAAAAGGCCAACAATACCAAAGCCATTCAGTTATTACTAAAGATTACTGCGATTTTTGGACAAGCATTTGCTAAGAGTAAGAATATTGATGTAGAACTAACATCATTAATTGACCCCACTATCCAGTCTGAAAAATTTATATTAAATGCTCAAATAGAAAATTTATTTGAATATTCCAAATATATTTTTACGTCCGTACATATGCATGTTATTTTTCATCATGCTTTAATCATTGACTCGGGTTCTCTTGATTTATTAAGTAAACTAATTGCAATATCAAAAGGAAGTGTTTTTATATTTGAGAGTGATAATGATGAAAGTAGTTCAAGAATAGAACAATATTTGAAAAATAGTCATAGCATCTTTTACAGAAAATATTTATTAAAAAAATTATCTCATGTTCATATACAAACTTATATTCAACAATTATTGTCCGATTTGAAATTGAAAGCTGACTATATAGATTCAAGTATTTTAAAAAATAGTATTGAAAAAGGAGATCTTGCAGAAATTTCAAGTATTCTCAAAGATTTTAATGATAGATTGCAGAAAGATACTTTCACTAAAATAAGAAGTACAACGGAAATTCTCGAAAGTTTATCAAGGAAACAAAGCATTTTATTAATTTTAATTGGATATGCAAATGGGAAATTGAATCTTACTGAATTAAAAGATATTATAATTGAATTGGATAATTCGTTCAGTATGTCGGATTTTGAGTTTCTTTTTGAAAAAAAATTAATTGAAAGTAATAACGATTATATTTCTCTTCTTCCATTTGTTTATGAAGTGTTTGCTAAAAAAGAATATATGCAAAATTTAAAATATGTAGTTGCTTCTGCTCTTATTAAAAATTTAAATACAAAGTTGAATAAAAATTATAATAATAGATATATTGATGTATTAGTTGAATATTATTTAAGTAATAAACAATTTTTTCAGTTGAGATCATTGCTTTCAAAAATTAGTCAACGATTAAAAAATTTTAACACACAGGCTGAACGTATTGATTACTTTAAAAAATTTGACACAAATCGTTTAGAATTATATAAGAACGATGAAAATTTTGCAATTATTTTTGCTAAAATAGCATATGATGCAAATCTTTATTTTGAGGCTATGGATTTTATTAATTTAGTAAGTGACATTAATAGTGATATTATCTTTATAAAGGCTATAGTTTTAAATAGGTGTGAAGAATTTGAAAAATCAAAAAAATACATTGAATTAAAATTAAAAGAATTCGATAAACAAACTTCAATGCACTTTAAACTATCTTTAGTGCTTATGATGA
>CAJKKJ010000251.1 GCA_905200435.1 uncultured Bacillota bacterium
TTACATTTTTAATAACAGCACTAGGTTCAAGTATAGTATTTTTCTTCAAAAAAACAAATCAAGTAGTTCATGAAGCAATGCTAGCATTTTCTGCAGGTATTATGATTGCAGCATCATTCTTTTCTCTAATATTGCCAGCAATAGAAACAGAAAATATAAATATTATTTACCCAACAATTATAGGTTTTATTTTAGGAACAATATTATTATTTTTACTAGAAAAAATATGCTCAAAATTACAAAATAAAAAATCATTACTTCTTCTATTTTCAATAACACTACATAATATTCCCGAAGGCTTAGCAATCGGTGTAGCATTTGGTACACTAGCAAAAGTAAATATAGGGGCTGCTATAGCCGTAGCACTAGGAATAGGTTTACAAAACTTCCCAGAAGGAGCAGCAGTTTCCTTACCACTTTTAAAAGAAGGATATAGTAAAACAAAAGCATTTATATATGGTAGTTTAAGTGCCATAGTTGAACCAATATTTGCACTACTAGGTGCCTATTTAGTAACCAAAGTACAGTTATTATTACCTTATATGCTAATGTTTGCAGCAAGCGCGATGATATTTGTAAGTATAGCCGAATTAATCCCTGAAAGTCAAAGATCACAAAAAAAAGACATTATGTCAATTGTCTTTATGATTGGCTTTTTAATAATGACTATACTAGATTTAGTATTTAGTTAAAAATTAAAAGGAAAAATATTAGGAATAGGAACTTCAAAAGTCAATTTCTCACGTTTTACAGGATGTAAAAAAGTTAAACTATAAGCAAACAAAGCTATTTGCTCATGCACTTTAGCTTTTTTATTATACTTTTGATCTCCATATAAAGGAAAACCATGATGTGAAAATTGAACTCTTATTTGATGACTACGACCTGTTTCTAAATTAATAGAAACTAAAGAGTATTTATCATTTGTTTTTATTCTAGTAAATTCAAGTGAACATTCTTTACCATTTTCCGAAATAAATGACATATTTTTTTTACTATCTTTTAATAATTTATCAACAAATCTACCAGATTCAGCTATCTTACCACAAACAACAGCATAATATTTTTTTTCAAATTCTTTTTTTCTTATTTCATCACTTAACCTACTTGCAGCTTTAGATGTTTTTGCAAAAACCATGACTCCACCAACAGGTCTATCTAGTCTATGAACAAGACCTACAAAAGCATTTTTTTTATTATATTTATTTTCTAGATATTTTTTTACCATATTAAGTAAATCTAAATCACCTGAACTATCCAAACAAACAGGAACATTAACGGGTTTAACTACAACAATTATATGGTTATCTTCATATAATACATTAATCATTTTCTTCCCATCTTCCAAATATACCACATGGTAAGATTAAATCTCTTTTAGTAATAGGAATTCCTACTTCACCACAACTAATTTTTCCATTCATTTTAATAGTTGTTTTTAAAATATTGGCAAGTACTGTACTAGATACACCTGTAGTATAAGAATTTATTAAGAAAAACAAAGGTTTATCACTTAATATTTTATTACAAGCTTCAATTAAAACATATAATGAATCTTCAAATTTCCAAACTTCTCCATTTGGTCCCTTACCATAACTTGGTGGATCCATTATAATAGCATCATATTTATTACCTCTTC
>CAJKKJ010000252.1 GCA_905200435.1 uncultured Bacillota bacterium
GTAGTTGACATAGTTGACTTACATGATGAATTTTAAATATTTAGATATGCTTTTGATAAAGGCATATCTTTTTTATAGGAGAAAATAACAATATGGATAAACAATTACCAGCAATATACAATGATCCTTACATTAGTGAATATTTTAAGATACTTTATAAGGAACATAAAGAAAATAAAATAAATGAAACTAAAGAATTACTGGATTATATTTCAAATATGGAAAAGAAAATAGATTATATGACAAGTGAAGTCTTAGAATTAAAGAATACAATAGAACAATTACAAAATCCAACTATTCGAGAAACTATGAAAAGTATAACTGAAGATATAAAAAAGACAGTAGATAATGGAAAGAAACAATTAAGTAATATAAAATCAAATATTTTATCTTCAGTAAAAGAATATGTGAATCAGTTTAAACAACATGGTAAACAGGCAGTTATCAAAACGATTGAAATTTCACATTTTAAAGTGGCTCTTGGAAAATTCCATAGATCACTTTTTAAATGTGTTAATAAAACACATCTACTTATAAATAAATGTGATGCTGTTACTAATGAATTAAGAAATACAAAGATGAATTTTAAAAATATCGGAGCAATTATTATGGGGAAGCCACCAGTTAATAAAAGACCAGAAGTGAATAAAATGAATTTTATTCAAAGAACATCACGTTCAATGCTGTTTAATTTAGAAAAAATGATTGCAAAAACTTCAAAGATGATTCATCGAGTGGATAATATAGATAAAAAGTCTGTAAAAAGTGAAATAAAATATTTAGAAAGCAAGACGGTAGAAAAATCAATAAAAAATAAAATGAAAGAAAAAATAAGATAGTGAGGGGAATATAATGAAGTATTTTAACAATGAACATAAAAAAGCATATCATTTAGCTATAGAAAAAAGTGGAATTAATGATGTTTATCATCAATCGCTATTTTATACATTAACCATTGATAAAGATTGCAGAGAGCATATTAATGATCTTTATGATTTTAATAGGAACAGTATTAAACTGTCAGGACTAGATAAATCATGGCATACTTCAGGATCAATTAATACAGCATTGATGGGTTTCAATTTGTTCAATGGTTATGTAGATGAAAAAAATGCAAAAGTTTCAACACCTTATGAACTGTTTTCATGTGAATACAGTTCTTTTTTTATGGAGTCAATAAAATTAAGATATCCTGAATATTATAAATCTAGAAAAGATAAGAGTTTTGATAACTGTTTATGATAAAGAATATTAAGACAAAAGAAACAATTAAGGATATTAAGACTCTTGATAAGAAAAAGATGCTAGATTCTTTTAATAAAAAGCAAAGTATTAATACAAAAAATAATGTACAGGATAAAAAGGAAAATAAGGAGTCAAATTATGCAATAAATAAAATCAAAGGTACAAGTGAAAAAACACTTGTTAGTGCTAGAATAAAAATAAAGAAATATCGAAACCAAAAAAGAAAAAATGAAAAGCTTATAAAAGAATACAGTACAAAAAAGGGTAATATCAAATTAAAAAACATAAAATTATCAACAGCTAAGAATAAAATTAATTCCAGAACAAGTGGTAATTTATCGAACACAATTAATCAAACTTTGTCGAATCAGACAATAAGTCAATCAAGAATG
>CAJKKJ010000253.1 GCA_905200435.1 uncultured Bacillota bacterium
CTGAATTTAAAATTATGAATGATAACGTTTCTTATTCGGGAATACTAGGCGGATATATGAGTAGTGGTATATCACATTGGGCTCTAAGTGATGAGAATGCATATATTATCATAAATTATGTATAAGAAGCAAAAAACCTTGCTGAAGCTATTGCAAATTCTACTTATTCATCAAATAGATCAAAAATAACTTTAAAACCAATATAGAATAGATTTTTCTATTCTTTTTCTTTAAACAAAATAATATATTATAATATGAAATATTTAATAATTATAATGCCATTAATAGGCACCATTATTGGTACACTAAGTATATACTTAATAAAAAAAGAAAATCAAAAATTAATAAAAGAAGCCTTTGGCTTTTCAGCCGGCGTAATGTTAGTTGCATCCTTCCTTTCCCTAATAAATCCATCAATAGAAATAAGCAAAAATTGGTTCCCACCAGTATTTGGCATATTACTAGGGATATTCATAATACTATCACTAGACTTAAAAATAAACAAAAATAATAAAAACTCAAACTTAATAATTATAATTGCAATCATCCTCCACAATATCCCGGAAGGAATCGCAACGGGAGTGGGATTAGCAGGCTCTCTAACAAACATAATGTCTCTAAAAAGTGCTTTTACACTATCACTCGCAATAACACTCCACAATATACCAGAAGGAATAGTAGTTGGACTATTAAACACCAAAGATAAAAAGAAAGCCATAAAATATGGTTTAATATCAGGACTAGTAGAACCATTATTCGCAAGTATAACAAGCATAATCACAATCAAAATAAATAACCTAATGCCATATCTATTCGCTCTCGCAGGAGGTGCAATGATATACGTAATAGTAGATGAACTAGTCCCAGAATCAAAAGACAAAAATAGCAAAATAGGCATAATAAGTTTTACAATTGGCTTCACAGTAATGCTACTACTAGAACTATTATTCAGTTAAAACTACCATTTATATAAAATACATGATATAATACAAAATGGTGATAAAATGGAACTAAAAAAAGAAAAATGGTTAAAAAAAGATATCAAAGAATTTGAAGAATATTTAAAATCATTACAAAACAAAGAAAAACAAAAATGGACGCAAAATATAGTTAGATCAAATCTAAAAGTACTAGCAATAAAAAATCCAATTTTAAAACAACTAGCAAATGAAATATATAAAGGAAACTATGAATCATTTTTAAATTATAATTTAAATAACTATTACGAAGAAGTCCTAATAAATGCATTCATAATAAACAAAATAAAAGAACCAAAACTAAGAATAAAATATCTAGAAGAATACAAAAAAAACGAAATGTGCTGGGCTACATGTGATGCTCTAAAATTTGATAACAATTTAGAATATCTAGAACTATCAAAAAAATACACCCAAAGTGATGAACCATATACAGTAAGAATAGGAATCATAATATTATTTGCATTCATAAAAACAAATATAGATGATATATTTGAAATCCTAAAACAAATAAATAAAGATGACTATTACATAAACATGGCTTATTCTTGGCTATTATGTGAGTGCTACATAAAAAATAAAACAAAAACAATAAAATACATCAAAGAAAATGAAATAAATAATTTTGTTATCAACAAAATGATATCCAAATGTCA
>CAJKKJ010000254.1 GCA_905200435.1 uncultured Bacillota bacterium
TTTTGTACTTTAAAAATAAATGGAGAAAAAATGATTCATAAGTATCCCCCTCTTTTTAACACCAAAATCATATCATGATGAACATTTTATGTCAAATTTAAGTGAACATTTTTATCCAGTACTAGAATACTTTTTTATTCCTTTATAAAATACGATAATACAAGGTATTAAATATAGAACTGTAATTAAAGGAGAAAACATAAATAACTTATTATTGTTTTTTCCAAGTATATATAATAATGGGTAATAATTAACAAATCCATATGGTATTATAAAAGTAAAAATAAATTTAAATCCTTTTTTAAATATTCCTATAGGATATTGTGCCATATGTTTTCCTCCATCAGTAAAAACGTTTCGTACTTCTAATCCTTTTACAGTTACAAAGCAATAAGATGCAGCAAGTATAAATATTCCAAGAAATATCAAAATAGAACTTATTAACATAAATATTACAGTAATTATTTTATATATATCCCAATCAATATTTATTTTTACAAGTGCGATTATTAAAATAATCAGAGCTTGCAACAATCTTGCAATTCTAACAAGGCTCATTTCTTCTGTAAATACCTGAAACATTATATTTCTAGGTCTTAATAAAAGTTTATCAAAATTGCCACTTATTATTAATTCATCAAATACATCCATTCCCCTAAAAAAAGTTTCACAAAAAGCAAATCCAAATTGAATAATAGAAAATGTTAATAAAACTTCATATAAAGTAAAACCTTTAATATTTGAAAAATTATCAAATAAACATAATATAGTAAAATAATATCCAAAAAAGACAATAAACTGTGATATAAAAGACAATATAAAAGATGCCCTATATTGTAATTGGCTATTCAAATGCATTTTGAAAAATTTTAAATATAACTTCATCTTAACCTCCTTGAATTACAGCTTTTCTTAAAGCTTTTTTCATAATAATTTTACCTAATAATACTAATATAATAATCCAAATTATTTGAAAAACTATACTGATCAAACCTTCTTTTATTCCAATATTACCCACAAAAACTCTAAATGGCAAATCACTTATATATCTAAATGGTAAAATATTGGAAATTTTTTGTAAAAATAAAGGAAAAAATGGAATTGGAATAGTTAAACCAGATAAAATATCAGCTAATACCATTAACATATTTATAATTCCTTTTTCATCAAGTGTTATTAAACAAAGGATATGATAAAATAAAACAAGTGATATCATTAAAATCATTCCCAAAACAAATGTTATTAAAAACAGAAATACAATTTTAATATCAGTATTTATCACTAAATTATAAGGTTTAGGTAATATAAGTGCAATTACCATAACCAAAGGAAATCTCAATAATGTAGTTGATAATCTTTCTCCTAACATCTTAGAAAACCACATATTATATAAATTCTGAGGTCTACATAATTCATAAGATATATTACCTGTTTTTATCAAAGATAATATATCTCTATCTTTATACCAAAGATATATTAAACAAAAGAATATTTGATTTAACCACAAATAACTAATCAATTGATGTAAAGGCATTGGAAGTGATGAATTTGTATTTGATTCGTAGCAAGCAAAATATACAGAAATATATACAATACCAAAAAATAATTGTGTTATTATTCCAGCTAAAG
>CAJKKJ010000255.1 GCA_905200435.1 uncultured Bacillota bacterium
TTAGAATCTATTCTATTTTTTAAAGTTTTAATATCCATAATTTACCTACCTTTGTCAACTTAGTTAATTATATTATATTATCTTGATAAGTACAATTGATTATTATATATAATTATATGCCTTAATACTTACTAAAATGTTAATTAATCTGTTGTGCTAGTTAAAATTATTTTCCAAATAAAGTAAATTGCTTTTTTCAAAAAACAATATCCAATAAAGATTAGTATTTGTAAATATTAACCAAATACTAATCTTTTTATCTTAGCCATAGAATCATCATTTTTCATCAATTTATTTATTAGAAATGAAATATTATGAGCCAAAACTTTTATTGAGGTTCTAGTTATAAATCCTAGCATCGATTTACTTTTAACCTTATTTAAATTTAATTGTTCTGTTAATTGAGAAAAACTAGTTTCTATCCTTCTTCTAACTTTAAATAATAGTTGTCTTACTTCTTTTGGATAGTTATCTCTACTATTTGCCCTTTTTAAGAATAGTAAATCTATATCTCTTTCACTTTTTAATTCAGGCGTTAGCCTTTTGTTAATATATCCTTTATCTCCGATTATAGAGATAGATCTATATTTATCGCATAAATCCCATACCGCATTTCTATCATCTATGTTTGCTGGAGTTATAACATAATCAGTTAAAAATCCATCTACAGTAGTAAGTGCATGAAATTTAAATCCGAAATAAGTTTCTTTTTTAGAAGCGCATATTCCATAGGAGGCTTCGCCTTTGAAACACTTACTAAAACGAGCTCTTCCAAATTCACATACAGGAATAGGCATACTATCTATAACTCTTATATTGTTAGAGTAAAGTTGCATAAATTCAGATATATATCCTCTTATTTTAGATATTACTAAATGTAAATTTCTTTTAGTTCTATTAAATCTAGTTCTATCTCCTAATCTTGGAAATAGTTCTTTATATTCTCTTTTTAATAAACTAAAAAATGATTTCTCTGAGTCAATAGTTAAAAGTTCTCCAACTATACTAATAGTAATTATCTCACTATCTGAAAGTTTGCTATCCTTAATATTACGTCTATTCCTTATACCAATAGGTATAATTTCATTGTATATATCATCTATAATTACAAAAATATTTGTAAATAAATCTGTTAAATTTTCTAACTCCTGGATATAATAATTATTAAGCTCCAACATCATATAGTAAACCTCCTTTAAATTAGTATTGATAATCTTAGGTTGCTATATTTGTTGGAGTTTTATTATTGAAAAAATTAACTAGCACAACGAGTTAATTAAATATTGTGTACGATTATAGCTATTATAATTATCAAAAACCTCTAAGAATATAAATTTTATATTCTTAGAGGTTTTTATTACTCAGAGGTATTAATTGAATAGCATTTAACTAATTCTTTATTGTTTAATAAATTATTAATCTTTCGTTTATAATCAAAAGCTAATGGAATTGAAGCGCTAAACCAAGCAACTGGGCTTGCTATACATATACCTAAATATCCTATAAATGCAGGTAGTGTGAAAGCAACAACTGTTCTAGCTAAAAGTTCATAAACACCAGCCATCATAGGAACAAATGTATAACCCATTCCTTGAAGTGTATTTCGATAAACAAAT
>CAJKKJ010000256.1 GCA_905200435.1 uncultured Bacillota bacterium
TCTTGCTCCTTTAAAGATTTTTCCCCCTGTTGCTACAACCATAAACTCACTCATACTAACCTTTTTCTTTTTTGCTATATATTTAAATAATTCTTTCTGCTCCGTACTTACTGAATCTTGATATAATCATTCTTTATAGCCATTGTTCCCACCTCTATAAATTCTTTTAATCCCTTGTTATCACCATATATTTATCGTAATATTATTCCCTTTATTAAGCTAGCCACATATTTAATAATTTATAAACCAAACTTACTGCACAAAATTTACATTTATATGCAGTAAGTGTAAATTTAAATGAATCAATCTTGATTTTATTATCTTTATATACTAAAATTTAATTATACTTTTGAAAAAATATGAATTTATAGGAAAATATTGTTTTAATTGCTTTATAATAAAAATTATAAGGATGGTGAATACTATGTTAAAAAGAATCTTGAAATCACATGTAAGTAAATACATTGCTTTATCACTTATTTTATGTTCTACTATTTATTCTACAACATTCTTAAGTTCTCCTTCAGCTCAAACCACCACAAAAGAAACTACCAATCTAAGCACTATTGAAATTAGCAATAATATAACTGACCAAGATATTGTTACTAGCGAAAATTATGATACTGCTTTACAAAACTTTATTGAAGAAAATAATTATGATTATAACATCAATACTGGTCTAAATATCTTAGATGAATTTATGAAAGAGTATGATTTAGACTGTTTAATAAGAGTATCAGAATAATTATTATTTTCTTTATCAAAAAATAAAATCCAAGTTTCAAAAAATATTTTTTGAAACTTGGATTTTATTTTTAATATAAAGCTATTCACCACTTATAGGTTGTACAACTCCAAAAACTGATTCTACAGCCCATGCAAAAGTTTTTGGACCTGCTATTCCATCAACAGTTAAAATATTGCTATTCATTTGTTGAAACTCTATTATTTTTTGATAAGTTTTTGGTCCAAACAAACCATCTACCGCTAGGCCAGCTCCTAAATAATTAAACATTCCTTGTAAACATCCAACTGAGCCAGATGAATTAGAATAACCATATCCAACATAACTAGTTGTTGGATTACATGTAAAAACTTTTCCTGTACTTTTATTAGTACATTTAATATAAGTAGAACTATAATAAACTAATTCACATGCATCTCCAGCCCTAGCAAATTCATTAGTTGAAAGTGCTATAAACTCTCTTACTATAACATTCTCATTTGATGAATTATTATTTGTATTTTCATAATTTACGTCTAGTTGATTATCTTGAAAATTTAATACTTCTGCTGATACTTCAATATTAATTAAAGAAGTTGTTAAAACTATACCAGAAAGTAATGCAAATATTTTTTTATTCATAAATTCCCCTCCATCAATATTATGTCAATTTAATTATAATAAACGTTGTAATATATTTCAATATATTCTATTTTTTATCACTATATAAAATAAAAATAAGAACAAAATGAAAAAATAAAGAAAAAACTGCAATAATCTGAAGGATATAATTATGCACTCAACAAATAGACCTATAGTATAAGCTCCTCCATATAGACTGAAAATTTGAGAGTATAAAAAATTCAACTTGCAAATTGAACTTTTTA
>CAJKKJ010000257.1 GCA_905200435.1 uncultured Bacillota bacterium
TATGACATATATGATAAAGCTGGTAATAAGGGAGTTTGTAAGGTAAATGTTGCGTCATCAAAATATGTTTATGTTTGTAAAACATATAATAGTTGTCAACATGAAGATTGTGGATGGGATCCTTGTCTAACTGGAGAAAATACTTGTGAAGCTGGATATAAATATGATGAGTGCGCTACAAAAAAATATTATTGGAGATGGAGTGGAACAGCTATTTGTTCTGTTTCTGGTAGTAATAAGGGAAGAAAAGTTACAGCATCAGGAAATGGTTTTTCAACAAGGGATAGAGCAAATGGTGCATGTGAATCGTATAGATTTTGTACGACTGGTAGACAATATAATTATAGTTGTAAAGTATCACGATACTATGATTGTTATGCTGGTTCTGTTTATGATGCTTGCGCTAATGGTGGACATAATACTTGCAGTAGTGGAAATAAAACGTGTGCTACTAAAGTTTGTGGGTGTAAAGAGTGGGATGAAGGTAAATTAAATGGAACATGTCCTGCTGGTGCTTTATGCAAAACTGAAGGTGGATATACAGTTGGATAAGTAGGTGAAGTATGAAGAAGGGATTTACGATAATTGAACTTGTTGTTGTGATAGTTTTATTGTCACTTATTGGATTATTTACATTTCCAAGTATAAGTAAAACATTAAATGATAGAAAAGAAGCTTTATATAATGTACAAATTGAAAATATTAAAGCTAGTGCGGATAATTATATAAATAAAAATAAATTATTGAATTATAATGATAAAATTGTTATAACGTTATGTCAGTTAAAACAAGAAGGATTTGTTGATGAAGCATTAAAAAATCCAATAACTGGTAATTATTTTCCTGATGATTCGAAAGTGTATGTTACTAAAAAAGAAGATGGTAATGAATATGTTTTTGAATATGGAACAGAAAATATGATTGCTTGTACGAAAGATTATAAGATTACTATTGAATATATAGAAGTAGGAAGTACTTATATTGAGAAAGAAGGTAGTTCTTTTGAAATAACAATATATAAGGGAAATGAAATAGTTGATAGTGTTGATACAAGTGAAGTTGTAACTTATTTTATTGAGTATAAGTCTGATAAAAAAAGTTATGGTAAATATTTATATGTAATTGATACAACTTTTCCAAGTATTGTATATAAAGAGCCTCATAAGTATATTGTAAATAATGAAGAAATAGAAGGAAGAGAAATAGGAGAAGGTATTATCAAAATAAATGCTTCTTTAAGTAATGTATTTAGTCCTTATGATGTAGAAGTAAGTGATAATGGAGAGGTTAGTTTAAGTGTTAGTTCAAATGTTAATTTAAAAATACCTGGAACTTATTATATTGAATATGTTGCAACTGATAAAAACGGGAATATCACGAGTAAAACACAGACTATAATAGTTGAAGATAAGATTGGTCCTGTTATTGATAGTATTGATGGATTAATTGATGATAGTGTAAAAATAAATGGTAATATAGTAATATCTGTAAATGCCCATGATAATGAAACAGGATTACATCCTAGAGGAGCATATTCATTTGATGATGGTAGAACATGGCAAGTAGATAATTCAATAACTGTTGATGAAAATAAGACTATAAAGATAGTT
>CAJKKJ010000258.1 GCA_905200435.1 uncultured Bacillota bacterium
GACGAAAAAATCAGGCTGCTGCAGTCTGCGCAGAATAACCGTTCCAGGAGGCATCAATTCATTTTCAAATTCAATACCTGTTTTAGTTCCTAGACCAAAAGAATTAAATACTTTGCGATATATATTAAAAGCATTTTTATCTATGGATAATGGTTTATTATATTCATATCTTCCTTTTCCTACATTAATTGCTGTTCTAAACTGATAAGTGTTTGAAGAATATTTTAGAGCATCAATATCATTAATGTAACCTAAATATGTCCAAGAACATTTGTTGATTGTACCAATTTTTAAACATGTATCATATCTTTTTTCGCCGATCTTTAAACTATTTGTATTGTAACCAACTATATGAGATGCTCCTTTTACAACTGAACCAGATGTATATGAGTTTAAGAAAGTACCTGGAGTATAGTCATATACTTTATATCCGCTTGTCGCTTTGACAATTTGTTTACCTGATATTGCAAGAATATCTCCATTATTTGGATCAACAATAACAACAAATATTTTGTTAAAATATTTTGTATTATATTCATTTTTTGTTTTTATTAATTCTGTTTCTAATAAATTATCTAAATAATTTTGTAAATCTATATCTATTGTTAAATAAAGGTCATTTCCTTTTTTACCGGGTTCAATAAGTATTAAACTCCCATCTTTTATTTCATATTTAGTTTTTTGACCTTTTAATGTATTTTCATATATTTTTTCTAAATAACTTATTCCAACTTTATCATTTAAATTATAACCATTATTTAAATAATATGCTTTATTTTCATAAGGAATATTTGATATGTTACCAATTAGACTTTTAAATGATGATTCATATTTTCTTTTCCAATCATTATTAATTACAATGCCATTTAAATTGGATGATATTAAATATACATATTCAGAATCAGTTATTTCTTTCTTTATTACTTTCGGAGCGAATGAATAGCCTGTATTCATTAAATAATAAATATATGCAGCTTTTTTACTAATTTCTTCATTTTCATTAGATTTGGCCATTTTTAAAAATTTTTCATAATTGGAACTTGATAGAGTGGTATAATCTATATCAATATTGTATGCTAGATTATATGCTGTTTCTACTTCTTTTTTTATAGTACTTTTAGAATTTTTTATATAATAAATAGTTTTAATTGCTTCATTATCGACAATTATTTTTCCATTTCGGTCATATATTTTGCCACGTGGTACAGAAGGACTATACCAAAAAGTATGACTATTATTATAAACATAATTGGAATATTCTTTTGTATGAATTATTTGAACTGAAAACAATTTTGCTATAATTATACTAAAAACTAAAATAATAATTATTTTTAATATTTGAAATCTTTTTTTCATATAGTTCTCCTAGTATTATTTTAGATTGCATTATTAATTTTATACAGCATATATTTAATTGGTGATGAAATGGTTCAAAAATTAATTGAAAATTATGTATACAATATGAAAGAAATGGATGTAAAGAATTTTGCTTTAAAAAATGGAATTATTTTAAATGATGATGAAGTTATTTATGTTTTAAATATGATAAAAAAGAATTACCGCACAATTATATACGGTAATCCAGAAC
>CAJKKJ010000259.1 GCA_905200435.1 uncultured Bacillota bacterium
ATCAGTTAAGAGAAGATGTTAATTCTGGAATTGGTGGAGGAACTGTAGAATTAAAAGATTATCAAAAGAAAAATGATGAATTTTTAAATACTGATGAAAAAACAATTACTGGTGGGATAAATGAAGTAAATAATAAAATAAAGAAAGTGCAAGAGAGTCAAATTGAACTTGATAAAGATGATGTTTCATTTAATGGCATAGATGATATTTCACATGATGAATTAAATACTACAAATAAAACATTAATAGGAGCTATAAATGAAGTTAATACACAATGTAAAGATATTGCGAATGTATTAAGTAATATACAAACAGATGTTAAAGTAACAAAAGATATAAAAATATCAACAAGTGAAAATACATTTATTCCAGCTACAGCACAAGAACAAGAAGTTGCAGTTGAATTTACAAAAGGTAATACAAATCAAATTCCTACATTTACAAACTTAGTTAAAGACAGAACTTATACTCAAATTAATAATGTAACTTCCCAATTGTTAAATGAAGATGAAATAGAGTATAAGGGTGTTGGGAATGATAGTGGCACTACTGCATATTTTAGAGCCAGAGTTGGAGGTTTAACCTATAATCACGTGTATTATTATAGTATTTGGTTAAAAAGTAGTGATACTGCAATAACTTGTACAATGGGTATTCAAAATAATGTAGTAGGAACAGTTACGGAAACATATAAAAAATATACCTGTTTAGAAAAAAATCCTGTTTCTACTGTTAATGTATCTGCATACATGGGTCTTAAGGTTGGTATATTGACACCAAATGCCACTTATTTTATGAAAAAGCCTATGTGTATTGATTTAACAGCACTTTATGGAGAAGGAAATGAGCCTACATTAGAAGAATTTGATAATTTAATAGGTGATAATTGGTGCTTAGGTACGTATACTCCCCCTAGTGGAACTGTTTCTAATGATTTTACAATTAAATCATATAAATCAGATAATAGTTTAATAGATAGTCTTGATTCTAAAACTGATACTACAATAAAAATAATTGGTGGGGGGTATGTTAATATAACTGCTGATATATTGCCAAAATCAGCAATATTGAAAAATGTAAAATATACAGAAAAACGA
This sequence comes from uncultured Bacillota bacterium, assembly GCA_905200435.1. GTDB lineage: Bacteria > Bacillota_I > Bacilli_A > RF39 > UBA660 > CAG-884. Next base: position 1,098 of record CAJKKJ010000259.1, read on the forward strand.
AAATTGGAAATCGAGGAGAAAGGTCTTAATATAGGTTCATATGAAAATGCATTAACTTTAATAAATTCAAATAAAGACAATATTTTTATGTATATTTTAATTCAAGGTGAAATACAAAAACCTATTTGGCATATTGGAAATGGAGTTTTCATTGATGCTGTAGGAGCTATAATTGGTTTGTAGGTGATATTATGAGTATTAATGTAAATAAGAATAATCAAAATAAATTATTGTTGAATGATTCTATTTTATGTGAATCATCAGAAAATACATTAGGTTTATATGCTTTATCAGATAAATTATTATTTAATGGAAAAATTATATCTGAAATATCTTCTAATATAAATCAATTAGGTCTATATATGCATAATGAAAATTTATTAATAAATGGAAATATTATTCAACAAGGATATGTAGAAGATGATTCAGAATATTGGAATCCTCCAATTCAAGAGGATTCTAAATATAAACCTTGGAGTTATAATGA
>CAJKKJ010000260.1 GCA_905200435.1 uncultured Bacillota bacterium
ACTATCACTATTTGAATTATCAGTATTAGAGTTTGAACTTGTAGAATTATCTACTGTCTTACCATATTTAGACATAGCGATCATACTTGTACCTAAAGCAGCTAGTGTATGTAATTCACTCATATTTGCACCAGCACCAGTATTTGCATTAAGTAATGCAGAAACTAATTGAGGAGATGCTATTATAAATAATAAAGCACCTATAACAATTAAAATAACTGACATTACATAATTTGTTCCAGATGATACTTGACCGAAAACATTAAATAAGATACCTATACATAAGTATTGAACTGTCGTGACTAAAAAAGTACCCATAACACCCTTGCACCAAACTTCAAAAGCGTGTGATTTGTTTGACACTAAAGAAGTACATACAAAAGGTGCTATGGCCTTATAGAGAGCTAACTCTATAATCCTTTTAGCAACTTGTATTCCTATAAAGAAAAGAAGTACTACAACTACTAAACCTACCAGAAATATTGGAAAAGTACTAAAACTATACTTATAAACACCACTATCAAATAAACCGTCATCTTCAACTTCGTTGTAATCAGCGGTAAACCAGTTCTCTATAAAATATTTTTTATGTTCTTCTTTCATCTTGTCATCATCAGCAAAAGCATTAAGTATCATTGATGACATACTAGATTCAAAAGAAGTAGCACTAGCAGTATTATTTGATGATACAGAAACAACATACTGTGTCATTTTTGAAGATAAATCATAACCCCAATTAAATATAGGTGGAATTAAAAACATCATAACAACGCAAAAAATAATACCTTTAAACACCCTAGTAGGTGAGCTATTATCATCTTGATCTACAAAATATCTTATAATCAGTTCTAATATAACTTTTAATATTAACCAAGTACAAGCAACAATAATAGCAGATGAATAGATTTTATTTACATAAGGATTATCAAAAAATTTAAACTTCCATATATCATCAATTATTAAAAACATTCCGTCTAGTAGAAGTAATACACCTTTAGCAAGAAACCAGAAGATAGAACGGACAGCGTCCATTAACCAACTTGCCGATTCTTGTTGAACGACTAATACTTGTAGCATAATATTACCTATATAGTTTTAGTATAATCATTAACTAATTTGATTTCTAAACTTCCAATATCTTTAAACATTCTTTTAGTTATATAAATGGCGTTAGGTGTTAATTTTCTTTGCCAAGCAGAATTTTTTGGAGACCATTTGAAACCACGAGATTTTAATTCATCTCTTGTTTTTTCATCTGGCTTTTCATCAAAGAAAACTTTTACTCTCATATCTTCTTTATCAAAACTAACTTCGCCATTATCAAAATAATAACGACCTGTTTCTATGTTATCTATTTTATCTAGTGTTTGTAATCTATCTTTAACAGCTTTCATATTTTGATTAGAATTAGCAAGAACATAAGGTGGTAATTGTTCCGTTTTATTAAGTCTTGCTTTTTTATTAAAATCTAAATATGATTGATGTTTAGTTTGTAAGTATTCTAACTTTGCTTCTAGTTTTTCTCTAGCTAATGGATCATCAGAACTTATTGGCTCATTATATCCATTCTTATATTTTAATA
>CAJKKJ010000261.1 GCA_905200435.1 uncultured Bacillota bacterium
ATGATAGGTGACCTACTATTTTATTATCTTTTATTAACACTATTGTTGATAATTCATTTAAGTTATTTATTAGGTCTTTTTCTAACTCTTCATCTGAGAGATTTACAAATATATCGTTTCTTCCTTCTTGATGATATCTATACCCTTGTATATAGACATTTAGTAATTCTTTTATATCTTCGTTTTTTACTTCTCTTATTATGTAATTCATATTTTTACCTCTTTATTTTTCTAGAATTGCTAGGATATGTCCACTATATCCTATTAAATCTTCTCTTTCACATATTGATAAATGATATTTGATATATAGATTGTATTCTTCTTCGCTCATTTGATTTATTTCATCTTTTATTACTCTTCCTATTCCATCTGTTGCAACATAGTTTATTGTTTTAAGGTTAAACGATTTTATTAATTTTTTTATATCTTCAAAGTATCTCATATTGAATATTAATTCTTCTGCATTGTTTGGTTTAAAGTTTTCAGATATTTGTTTGTTTTCTCCATAATTCTCATAGACGTTTTTTTCTTTAAATCCCCATGTTAGCATTGTTAAATCGAATAAAATAAATGCTAGATATATTTTTCCTCCCGGCTTTGTTACACGTATTGCTTCTTTTATTGCTAATGTTGTTTCTTCTTCTTTGAATAGATGATACAATGGTCCTAAGCATAGTGTTATATCAAATGTATTATCTTTATATACTGATAAGTCTACTGCATTTCCTTGTATTACGTTTACATCTAAATCTTTTGTTATTTTTGATTTGAATACTTCTACGTTTGATTTTGATAATTCAATTGCATCTACTTTGTATCCTTTGTTTGCATAATATAAAGAATATGCTCCTGTTCCAGCTCCTATTTCTAATATCCTATCTCCTGGTTTTAAATATTTTTCTATGTAATTTGTTGTTGTTATGAATTCTATTTTGTGCATTTTATCTTTGGTTAATCTTTCATCTTCTATACAAATTTCTTTGTAAAATTTTTCGATTATGTTATCTAATTTTCTATTTTTCATTTTTTTATCTCCTTTTATAATTATATTTTATCAAAATAGTAGATATTTTCTGGTAAATTTAATTTTTTAAATATACTCTTTTTTATTAACTTTCCACCTATATGTGTATAAAAATTATTAGATGGATTTCCTTCTAAACAACCTATAATCATTTTATCGTATCCCATGTTTCTTATTTCCTTTTTTGCTGTTTCAATTAGTTTTTTTCCATAACCTTTTCCTTTATATGCTTTTAGTATATAAATTGCTTGTATTTGGGCATATGATGGATAATCTTTATCATTTGATTTACTAATTTTAATAAACCCTACTATTTTTTTGTTAATTTCTAAAACGAATGAATGATTATTGTTTTCATCAAATTTATTATAAGAGTTAATTGCTCTTTTTTGCTCATTTATATATAAATCATTTAATATTTTATCATCTACTATACCTTTATATGTTTCATTCCATGTAATTGTTGTAATGTGCGCGATTTGAAAGCAATCTTCTTTTTCTTTTCTTCTAATTATATATTCCATATTTTTTACCTCTATTTTATTTAATAATGTTA
>CAJKKJ010000262.1 GCA_905200435.1 uncultured Bacillota bacterium
TACTGTATATTTGCTGTCGGTAAATTTTGCCTTTTCAAAAACAATAATAAAAAAATATATACAATTTTTTTTTCATAAACGAGCTATAATTATGTTTCTTTTATTAAAAAGAACGTATTATTAGAAAGTAACAAGACGACCAATCGCCACATATTAATTAAACATCAGATACCTAGTAATAGATATCTGATGTTTAAAACCTAGTTAATTTGGACAATCTCTATTCCTCATCGTAGTAACACCCGAATAACATCTGTCACTATTAATACTAAGACAACCGATATGGCTATTATAGGTTGTAACAAGACACCCATCCTCCCAATGAGTTTCTTCATCACTAGTCCAACTATAGTCAGGAGTTCTACTACCTGACACATCAGTTTCACCTCCAGCTAGTGCATCTATATTAGCCAAGCTAAACAATGATAACGTTGAAGATTGAGAACCTAAATCTATTTTGATATTCAATACCGCCACAGTTACTATGGCTAAAACACATATTCCACTAAACAAAAATTTCTTCATTATCTATTTTTTTTAAGATTAAAACCTAATATAAAAATCATTATTCATTTCTTTGTTTTTCACATAAATAACACCTCCTTACTTAATATATAGCTTTTATTTACTTTGATTATTTACCTTACCATGTATTACAAGTTTAACATATCTTCTTTCTATATTACAATATATTGTAACATTTTTCTTAAAATATCCTTCTTTATTAGGAGTAACTTGCACTACAATATCGGTTGTTTTATTAGGTAAAACCGGTTGTTTTGACCAGTTAGGTACTGTACAACCACATGTAGTAGTTACATTATTCACCACCAAAGGGTTAGGTCCAATATTTTTAAGACTAAACTTTGCAGTAGTAGTCTTATTTATTTCCAGATTTTTAAGTTCCAAAATAGTTGTATCAACTGTCAATGATGTTATCAAAGACTTATCATATAAGTCTGTTTTTTCTACTCTTTTATTTTCATTTATTATTTGCTTATACAAACTCCATATTTGAGGATTCTCTGTAGGATTACCAATGCAAACGACCTTATTATATTTATCCAACAAAAAAGTCTGATATCTACTGTCTTTGGGAAATGTATTGAGTTTATCAAGTTGATTACATATATCCATATAGCAAGGATATTTAAATGAGTCCTTTCTAAATAAAAAGAATATTTCTTCGATATTTTTAGGATGAAAATAAAATTGAAAATTAACAAAACCTGCCATTTCGTCATTAACTTCCTTAATAATAGCATTCCATTTATACAAATGTAATTTACAACTAGTGCATCCTATTGAATCTGTGTATACTAGTATTTTATAAGGCGTAGAATTGGGAGAAATACACAAAGTATCCCTATCAATCGATTTACAAAAAACATCTTGAGGAAATATAATTTTCTTTCCTGTCCATTCTTTTACTATCTTTTCAATTTCCGTTGATAGTTGATCATTTTTACATCCACAAAATGTAAAACAAACTACTCCCAATATTAGAACTACACCCTTAACCATAATACAAAATAGTTATAACTAACATAATTTCTCATTTATAATAATATTGCA
>CAJKKJ010000263.1 GCA_905200435.1 uncultured Bacillota bacterium
GTTGGACCCTTAGCTCAGTTGGTTAGAGCATTCGGCTCATAACCGAGCGGTCATAGGTTCGAGTCCTATAGGGTCCACCACTTGCGGGTGTGGCGAAATTGGCAGACGCGCTAGACTTAGGATCTAGTGGTATATCCATGGGGGTTCAAGTCCCTTCACCCGCACCACTTTGTATGATGAATCAATCGAGAGATTGATTTTTTTATACTTAACTATAATTAAATTAATTTTATATAGCAAAAATATGATACAATTATTATGGTGATTGTATGTGCTTATATAATAAAATATTAAATAATAAAGATTTCTTGGATACTGTTAAAAAAATAGAATCAATTAGATTTATAACCGACGGCAAATGGGACTGGGAACATGGATTGGGCCATTATAAACGAGTTGCTGATTATGTAAAATCCATTTTAACTCAACTAGGAGCTGATGCAAAAGCCATTGATTTAGGAATGACTGCTGCTCTTCTACATGATATTGGTTTATCAAAAGGAGATAAAGTTGATCATGCTTTGGAGAGTGCTCAAATATTTACTAAATTTATTGATAAAGGTTCTATTACCATCGAAGAAGAAGATATTTTGAGGAGCTCTATTTTGGATCACTCTAAAGGAAATAATATCAAATCTTTGATAGGTTTGAGTCTGGTTCTTGCTGATAAACTTGATGTAACTTATCATAGAACTATAAATTCTAGTATTCGAGATACAATGAATAAGGAAATTCAAAAGATTAAAAAAGTTGATATAAATATTAGTGACGATGAACTTATAGTATCATATACGACAGATCCTAATTTTGATATCGATGTCTTAAAGGGTTGGCCTAAAGCAATTACTATTCCATATAAAGTATCTAAATATTTAAAAAGAAATTATATTTTTTTAATCAATAATGAAAAAACAGATATTTCTTGTTTTTTAGATTGATTTATATTAAATTTTATTAAAAAGACTGAAGATTTTTCTTCAGTTTTTATTTTAAGAATTCTTTTAATTCTTCTTTATCCATATAACCAGTATGTTGTTTTTTTAATTCGCCATTTTCAAACACCATAATTGTTGGTATACTCATAACATTGAATTTTCTTGGCAGACTTTCTAATTCATCAATATCTACTTTTAGTAAATTAATATTTAATTCTTTTGTTACTTCCTCTATTACTGGAGCAAGCATTCTACACGGGCCACACCAATGAGCGAAGAAGTCAACAACTACTTTACCATTTAATAATTCTTTTTCAAATTCTTCTTCGTTTAAAACTAGTTTAATCATACATCACCTATAATCTTTTAATATTTCTTCAATATCATTGATTTTTATTTTATTCCTTTCTACTAATTTGTCAACTGATTTTACATCTACTACTTTATACTCTAGCAATACTTTTAAAGCATCTTTATTAAATTCTTCTGAATTAGATGATTTTTCATATTTATCTTTTAGAGTTACGAAATCGTTTAACACTTTAGTTGCATCTTCTGTATAACTTGATAAAACCGGTGTTTTCTCTAGTATATTTACAGCAAATTTTGATTCTTTAATTGATTTTGTATCAAA
>CAJKKJ010000264.1 GCA_905200435.1 uncultured Bacillota bacterium
CTTTTTAGCTCGTGAAAAGGGAACTAATGTTAAAATAACTTTACCTTTGGAACTCTGAATAGACATATTTTGAAAAATTATGTTTGTTATCATATTTTATTGTATCAGTATTAACTAGAAAAAATCTTGTTGATATTTCATCTCCGTAGTCATCATTTGTTACATCAATGTGATACCAAGCATTATCAACATATACATAGTTCCATACATGTATTTCATTAGATATTTTTATGTTTTTAATTCCTAAGTAATTTAACATAATTGATAAAGCATCGCTGTAGCCACTACATACTGCTTTATTTTTTATTAATGCACCAGTTGCTTTATTACTATCGCTATCATTTTTAATGTTATTGTTTATGTCTTCTGCATATTCTGTATCGTATGTTATATTCATTATTAGATAGTCATGTAGTGCTTTTATTTTTTCTTTTTCTGTCATATTATCTGTAATTGTTTCATTTATTATTTCTTTTATTATATTGTTTAAATTTATTATATCACTATTGGTATAATTTTTTGTTATGTTAACATTTATTTTGTTTTCTTTTACGGAAGCATTTATGTTGCTGAATGAATTATAGGGATGTACGAAATCATTTATGTATATTATTGTATCTTTGCTTTCCATTAATTCATTTATATCTGAGTTGCACCCAAAATAATTTGGATCACAATAGAATGTAAAATTTTCTGTTCCTTTATTTATAAATGTGTATAGTATGTTTATTACGTCTTCACGATCGTATGCTACTAAATTGTTATTTTCTTTAAAGTATTCATAATTGTTGTTTTGGTAATAATCATTTCCGTAATAACTTATAAATTTTGGTAGTATTTGTTTTTGAATATAGTTATCTACATTTTTTTTGAAACCAAAGTATAGTCCTATTGAAATAATTAACAAAATGATTATTATTTTTCTTATTTCGGATAATATTTTTTCGATTTTATCTAGAACTTTTTCCATATTTTCACCATAATCTATTATATCAGAACAATAAAAAAAAGTAAATTATTCCATTTCATTTACTTTTTTACTTAAACGTGATTTATTACGTGCAACGAAATTTTTACTTGCAACTCCTTTTTGAGCAGCTTTATCAATTCTTTTTGTTGCAATTTTTAAACATTCTTCTGCTTTAGCTTTATCTTTACTAGCAACAGCTCTTTCAACGTTCTTGAAAGCAGTTTTCATACTTGCTTCGTAAGTATTGTTTGATTCTTCTCTTTTTGAAATAACCTTTACAGCTTTTTTTGCATTTTTCATATTTGGCATAGTTTTCACCTCCATTTGTACCACCTAAAAATAGGTCTTCACTCAATAACAAACATATTTTAGCAAATTTTTAGATAAAAAGCAATAAAAACTTTACATTTGGACAAAATAAAATAGGTGATACAGTGGAAAAAGACTTAAAAAATTATATAATTAGAACTGATTTAGCAATTGATGAGAAGATAGAAAATAGAGAAAATGTTATTATTAAATCACATATTTATGAAAATATAAAGGTAACTAATGTTAGAGTTGTTAAAGAAATAGAAAAAATTAATAAAAAACCT
>CAJKKJ010000265.1 GCA_905200435.1 uncultured Bacillota bacterium
CAACAAAAATATTATTTTTTAGTAATACATGTATGTATGTATGTATTAGGTCAAACATGTTATCAACAAACCTTCCATTACTATACTAATTTTACTATACTTATTAACAAAATACAATACTAAATTTTCTTACCCTTGACAACATTACTATTATCAGATTTAGTCAAAATCATTTTATCAGCTGTTTCTTCATTGACAAAATTAACTACAACTTCACCATTATCAGTCGCACAACCATAAAAAATTCTATCATAATTATTTATATTATTCATTACATTAATAGTGGTTTTTATTTTTTTACATCCCTCAAACATGCTTCGCATATTCATAACCTTAGATGTATTAAAATTATCTAAATTTAGATTTTCTAACGATGAACAATTCGCGAACATTAAAAACATATTATTTACATTAGATGTATTAAAACTGTTCAAATTTAAACTAACAAGGGAAGTACAATTTCTAAATAAACTACTCATATTATTTACTTTTTGAGTATCAAAACTACTTAAATCAAGTTCAGTTAATTGTGAACATCCATCAAACATTGACCATATATTAATAACATTTGATGTATCAAAATTCTTTAAATCAATTTTCTTTAAAGATGAACAATTAATAAACATTGATGCAATATTTGTTACATTAATAGTATTAAAACTACTCAAATTTAGATTCTCTAACGATTTGCACCCTGCAAACATACTATTCATATTTGTTACATTTGAGGTATTAAAACTACTCAAATCTAAATCTTTTAGTATTCCATTAAACCAAAACATAAAGTTCATATTAGTAGTATTAGAAGTGTTAAAATTATTATTAAAATCAATTTTCTCTAAATTATAAATATATTTACCATTAACTACACTAAACATTCCAAAAATAGAATAACAACTATTTGGAGCGAATATAGTTGATTCACTTACAATATACAAATCATATAGTGTATGTTCAGTACTATCTTTTTTACCATTATCAAGTAAATAGGCATATACTTTTTTACTACTACTTTCATCAGTAACATCAAAGCACAAATTATCTAAAGTGCAATCATTTGGTAATTTACTAATATCATTGTCAAACTTAATATAACTAATATAAGGTTTATAATCATTGTCCCAAAATTCAGTTCCACCAAATATTCCTTTACTACCATTTTTCATAATAGCATAACTTTCAATTTCATCAACATTAACAACTAATTTAGGATTACAATTACCTATTTTTTTAAAATAAACAGTTAACGTATCAGTTCCACCATTATCGATTAATGCATTATATTTTTTTAATTCAACATTTTTATCTTCGGAAGTATAAAATTTATAACCATTAGAATTAAAGTCTAAATTTACATAAAGACTACTATTATGTTTACTTCCATTTAAAATAATATCAAAAGAACCTGTTTCCTTATTTCCTAAATTAATTTTTCTTGTTTCATTATCTTTTAACATAAAAACAATTCTATCATCAGTTGTATTGTTCAAAAAGTAAAAACAAACAGCTATGATAAGCACTAATAATAAATAAAATACTTTTTTCATAAAATATCATCCCCTAA
>CAJKKJ010000266.1 GCA_905200435.1 uncultured Bacillota bacterium
AGTTTAGAATGGCAAGTGATAAGTTAAATCAAGTTATAAATGAGGGACAACCTCTTTATATAAAATAATTACATAAAAAAACATGGAGGGATAAGTAATTTTTAGTGTTGCATTAAAGAAATAGATTACTATTGCTTTTAAAGTAAAAGTGAGTATTAACGAAATTTTTTCGATAATACTCACTTTTTATTCATATGGAAAAATAATGAATTAAAAAAGTATGCACTTGTCCAAATTTTTGAATATAATCTTTAAAAATTTTCATATTATTTTATCCACTTAAATTAATTATTCCTCTATAATAAATCTCAAGGAGATTTGATCGGATTATTCTTGTTACAATAAGAATACTATATTTAACTTTTGAATGTTGCTTTTTACAAAATAAATAAATTAACATATATGTTATTAATGCCGAAAAAATCTGAATTCTAACAGCATTTTCATTGTAACCTATAAATTTTTTGATCCTAAGATTTTGTTTTATCCATTTAAAGAACAGTTCAATTTCCCAACGTTTCTTATATATATTTATAATATCTTCTTTTGATAAATCAAAAATATTAGTTATAAAAGTAATTACTTCATCATTATCATAAAAACACATAATTTCTCTGTATTTATTAAAGGTTAAATTTCCGCCGGGCGTTGAGCCCATTATTACCTCGGTATCATAAATATCTTTATTTATATTTGAATCTAAAAATTTTTCCTCCATTACTATTGAGTTTTTGACTCCACGAGTAACAAATTTAAATCCACTTTCAGTAAGTTGATCATACCATCTATAATCGTAATATCCCCTATCAAATACATATATACAATCTTTGTCTCTAAACATATTATCAATACATTTTCTATCATTAATATTACCCTTAACTATATTTATACGTTCAGGATATTCACCATTAAACATTGTACTGATTTTCATTACTGATTTTTCATCATCAAATTTAAGTGATGGCGCTAATTTTAATGCTGTTACGATTACGCTTGAATCTATGATTCTAAGCGGAGGGAAATCTTTAATTAGTTTATATTCTCCAAAACGACTTTTAGCTTTAGATATAAGATAATAAAATATATCTTCAAAAATTCGACTATCTCTAGATGCATTCTTTCTACTAAATTGAGAAACACTTGGTATATTAATAATTCTTTTTAATTTATTATTATGGGATATTTGAGTCTGTAACTCTCTTAAGCTCTTACAGTTCATAAAATTAGAATAAAGCAATGCATATAAATGTGATTTGGTATCAAAATGCTGACTTCTAAAATCACCATTATATTTTGAAATAACTCTTTCTAGAAAAGTTCCTTGAATTTCCTCTATTAATTTATTAAAAACTAATTTATTATTATTATTATTGAACATAATAAAAACCTCCATGTAAATAGTTTGTGGCAAGACTATTAAATCACATGGAGGTTTATTTTTTTAGTTGTAAATTATTCCTTTAAACTTGGTGTCGTTCGTGTCAACAAACAAGTTTTACTTAGATGCAACACTAAAAACAAATCTAACCTTTAATTTTATTATAACTCTTTATTATTA
>CAJKKJ010000267.1 GCA_905200435.1 uncultured Bacillota bacterium
AAATATCTTATTTAGTAATAACATTATTTATAATACTATATTCAATTTTATTAATTAGATTTAGTTTTTTTGCATTTTTAGTTACATTAATATTTGGTAATCTTGCAGTAAGAATTGTCTATGAATTGCTTATGTTATTTGTTGGATTAACAAAAAATGTTAGAGAAATTAAGAAAGGATTAAAGAAATAGAAAACTATTTCTTTTTGGGAATATGAAAGAATTTGAAACAGAAAGATTAATCTTAAGAAAGATTAAATTATCAGATAGTGAAGAAATGTTTAATAGTTGGTGCAACGATCCAGAAGTTTGTAAGTATTTACCTTGGAATGTACATGGTAATATTGAAGTTACAAAAGAACTTGTTAATTTATGGGTAAGTGAATATAATAGCCTGGATACTTATAGATGGATTGTTGTTTTAAAGGAAACAAACGAGTGTTTAGGAACAATTGATATTGTAAAAAAAGATAAAGTAAATAAATCTTATGAAGTAGGGTATTGCTATAAAAAAAGTGCTTGGGGTCATGGATATGGCACTGAAGCTTTAAAAGGAGTAATTAAATTTTTGTTTGAAAATATTGGTGCTGAATTAGTTTATGCTAAACATTATGAAGTTAATATTGGAAGTTATAAAGTAATGGAAAAAGCTGGAATGAGCGTAGAAGGTGTTTTAAGAAGTAGGGTAATTTTTGAAGGTAAAAGAATTGGTGAAGTATATCATTCAATAACTAGAAAAGAATATGAGGAAAACTTATGACAATAATTATACCTGCTTATAATCCGGATTTTCATTTATTAGATGTGGTAAAAGAATTGAAAGATTATAACATTATAGTAGTTGATGATGGTAGTAGTTCAAAAGAAATATTTGATAAATTAAAAAATGTAACTCTTTTAAAACATGATATAAACATGGGTAAAGGGAAAGCCATGAAAACTGCTATGGAGTATGTGTATAAGAATAATTTAGATGATGGAATTATATTTGTTGATGCTGATGGACAACATAAATCAAAAGATATAAAAAAAATAATAAATATTTTTAATAGAAATAAAGATTCTTTAATTTTAGGGGTACGTACTTTTGATAAGAATGTTCCTTTTAAATCGAGAATGGGAAATAAAATAACTAAATATTTATTTCGATTATTTACTGGTAAAAATATTACAGATACCCAAACGGGACTTAGAGCTATAAATACAAAATATATTCCATATTTATTAGAAATAGAAGGAAATAGATATGAATATGAAATGAATGTATTGTTATCGGTTGTTTCTAAAAAAATAAATATAATTGAAGTTCCAATTGAAACGGTTTATGAAGATGAAAAAAATTCGACTTCTCATTTCAAAGTAATTAGGGATTCATTTCTAATTTATAAAAATTTTCTAAAATTTATATTATCTGGTTTTTTGTGTTTTTTAATTGATTATATAAGTTTTATATTATTAATTAAGTTATTTAATAATACACCAACTAATATATTTCTATGTAATTTACTTGCTAGAATAATAAGTGGAACATGTAATTATAACATTAATAAAAAT
>CAJKKJ010000268.1 GCA_905200435.1 uncultured Bacillota bacterium
AGATAATGGATTCATCCACATATTTCGATTGATCAATGTCTTAAATAGTACCATCGTAATGTAAAAAAACAAAATATATTTTTTACGAAATTCTCTATCTTTTTTGAAATGGCTTATCCATATATAAACTGCTACCTTCCATCCTTTTCCTGCTCCTTCCGGACATTTTACATATAAATAAAAGAACATTGTCATTATTGATAGTAAAATTGCAAACCAAAATGGCTGATAGATTGATATTAGAATGTCTATTATGATTTTTCCTATGATCGTCTTCATTCTTATGCTTTCTCCTAACAGTTATACATTCATGTATTTTATTTGGAATTTTTTGAATAATCTAATCTTAACATTACAATTTACTTTGCAGACTGATTTCTTAACATCTACAGGATCTTAAATTACTCTTCTTTATGCTTTATATCCCCACATTCAATCAAATAATCTATAATATCTTCCTTGATACTATGCTTATATTTTTCTAAAATATCAAATTTATTTTCTGTATCTATTGTAATAATATTTGTATTATTATACACATCATTATATATTATCGTTTCAAATAAATATTTATTAAATTCTGATTTTACCATACATTCATCAGGCTCTTCTTTAAGTTTTTTTATTTCTTCATCTAGTTCTAAATTTATTTTTTGAAAAAGATTTTTAGAATCAAAAAAATCTTTTGTATGTATATTATGTGCATGCATAACATCATTTCTCAATTGCTTAACTTTAAGAAAATTATTTTTTAATTCTACTAATATATTATCATCTATTAACTTATTCCATAATGTTTCTTCTTTTATTTCTTTTATAATTTCGAATAACTCTTGTTTTGAAAAAGTTAAGTTCATTTTTTTAATTTTCTCTTTGACATCTTTTGTAAAACCTCGATCTGTAAATAGAAGCTCATAAATTTCTCCAAAATCTTTAGATTCTAAGTCATAAATAACTTTAGTATACTCATTTTCTCCCGCTATAGCACTTTTTAAATATAAAAAACATCTTAATTTTCGTTCAAATTCATTTATATAAGGATATAACATTTTATTATAATATTTTGAACTATCATTTGTCAGTACAATAGGCAAAAATTTTTCTGTAATTTCCTCGTCTATTTTTGATAAAATTTTCGCATTTTTCTTTTTATCTCCATTTAAACTATATTTAACAATAAAACACTCTGTTCCCTCTATTTTATATATTTTTTGTTCTACTTCATCTACTTTATATTTTTCTACTTGTTCAAACTTGTCCAAATCAGTAAATAAATATTCTTGTCTCACTACATTCCCCTCCTACATTTTTATTTATAATTTCTTAATATCTTAGAACCCCTTAGATCCATGGTTTTGTTCTATCTTTAAATTTGTCTTTCTTAAGTATCCTTGGTATCTTATACATTTCTTTATTTAGAATTATGTGAATAATCTAGCTTTAATATTACATTTTACTTTACATACTGACTTCTTAATATCTTCAGGACCTTAAGAATTGTAAAATCCCCTTTTACTTAATCACATCTTTCAATTATATGTTCCCTAGATC
>CAJKKJ010000269.1 GCA_905200435.1 uncultured Bacillota bacterium
ACCTAGAAAAAAATACTATTCAAGAATTAAGTAATTTTAGATCATCGTTAACAAAAGATTTAAATGATGATTTTAATAAATTAAGTGATAGAATAGAAAATAAAATGATGGCAATTGATAGTAAGGTAAATACTAGATTGGATGAAAATTTTGAAAAAACCAATAAAACTTTTACAAGTGTTTTAGAAAAACTTGCTAAAATAGATGAAGCTCAGAAAAAAATTGATATGTTATCAACTGATATAATATCTTTACAAGGAATCTTAACTGATAAAAAAGCAAGAGGTACATTTGGAGAAGTGAATTTAAAACATATAATGAATAGCGTATTTGGAAATGATACTAAACTATATGCAATGCAGTATAAGTTTTCTACTGGTGAAATAGCTGATTGTGTTTTATTTGCTCCCGAGCCATTAGGAAATGTTGCAATTGATTCAAAATTTCCACTTGAAAATTATCAAAGAATGGTTGATAAAAATTTAACTCAAAATGCAAGAGAATTAGCTGAAAAAGCATTTGTCCAAGATTTTAAAAAACATATAGATGATATTGCAAAAAAATATATTATACCAGGTGTAACTAGTGATCAAGCCTTTATGTTTTTGCCGGCTGAAGCTGTATTTGCCGAAGTACAAGCTTATCATCAAGAATTAATAGATTATGCTTATAAAAAAAAGGTATGGCTTGTTTCACCAACTACTTTAATAAGTACATTAACTACAATTCAGATAATTGTTAAAAATGTTGAAAGAGATAAATATGCTAGTATTATACATGATCAACTAAAACTACTAGATGTAGAATTTAGAAGATATAAGGAAAGATGGGATAAATTATCAAGTCATATTGAAACTATAAATAATGATGTTAAAGATTTGCACACAACAAGTGAAAAAATTTGTAAAAAATTTGATTCAATAAATAAAGTTGAAATAAAAGAAATAGAGGATAAAAATGGAAGATAAAATAATAGAACTTTTAAAAACAGAAAATAGAGGATTTGGATTAGAGGAAATAGCTGACTATTTAAATATAACAAAAACAAGTGAATTAGAAGAAGTAGTTAAGTGTTTAAATAATTTACAAGAAAAAGCGACAGTATATCAGTCAAAATCCAAAAAATATATGTTATTAACTAATAGTCATTTAAAAACAGGAAAGTTTGTTGGTAATAGAAAAGGATTTGGTTTTGTAATTGTTCAAGGTGAAGAAGATACATTTATTGCCAAAAATAATGTTAATGGTGCAATAGATGGAGATACTGTAGTATTAGAAATCTTTAAAAAAGGTATGAAACCCGAAGGCAGAATATTAAGTGTTGTAAATCGTGGTAATAAATTATTTGTTGGTGAATATTATTACGAAGATAAAAAAGGACATATCATATTTGATGACAATAAAATTAGTATTAATGTTATAATAGAACCTGCTAAATCAATGAATGCGATGGATGGTCATAAAGTATTAATTAAATTAGGTAAAAAACTAAAAGCCAATACTTATGAAGGTGAAGTTGTAAAAATAATTGGCCATAAAAATGATCCAGG
>CAJKKJ010000270.1 GCA_905200435.1 uncultured Bacillota bacterium
AAGATTTATAAATAGAGGTTTTATGATAGGTCCATGGTGTCCTATATATGGTATTGGTTCAATATCATTAGTTCTTCTTTTAGATAATTATAAGAATAATCCAGTTGTTTTGTTTTTTATGGCTATTCTTATATGCTCGGTTATTGAATATACAATTAGTTTTGTTATGGAAAAATTATTTAATGCCAGATGGTGGGATTATTCAAATAAAAAATTTAATATTAATGGAAGAATATGCTTAAATACAATGATTCCTTTTGGAATACTAGGTGTATTAGTTGTTTATTTTGTAAATCCTTTTATTTATAACTTACTTTCCAAGATACCTTTAAATGTATTAAATATTATAGTATATAGTTTATTAATTATTTTTATAATTGATTTTATTATTTCATTTGATATTATTTTTAAGTTTAAGGATACTTTAAAGAAAACTGAAAAAGATTCTACTGAAGAAATTAGTAAAAGGGTAAGAGAAGTATTTTTATCTAAGGGTGTTCTTTATAGGAGACTTGTTAAAGCATTCCCTAACTTTAAGAATCGAAAGGAATACTTAACAGAACTTAGAAATAGAATTAATGATAAATTGAAAAAATTAAATTAATATTGTGTTTTGTTGATAATATGAAGTCATCAAAACTAATATAACTTTACACTTTTTATGTAAAGTGATAAAAAAATTAAAAAAGTAGTAATTTCCTTTTTTCAAGGGTATTTTTATTAAAATAGGGTGAAATTCGTCTAAGGCGAATTTCCTTTTTTTTAAACTTTTTAAGCTTCAATTCCCGAAAAGTCCTATTTGTGTACAATTTCAATATATGCTACTATTATGACCAAAGACGAAAAGTCTTAGAAAGAGAGGAAAACATGATAAAAAAATTAAGTGTATTTATTGTACTATTTATGATACTAAATGTATCAGCAAGTACACTAACAAAAACAAATCATGATATCTACTACGTATGGCAAGGAGGAGGAAAACCATACATGTCAGAAAGATACATGACATTTGAAATGGATGGAATAATTGCATACTGCATTGAACCAGGAGTTGGAGTAAAAAGTTATGATTACAAAGAAATGACAGAATTACCATTCTCAAAAGAAACCCTAGAAAAAATAAAACTATATGCTTATTACGGTTATACATATAAAAACCATAATACCCTAAAATACAGAATGGCAACCCAAGCACTAATATGGGAAGAAATCAGTAATCAAACAACAACATTCTATACCAAACAATATGGATATGGAGATTATATAAATATCGATGAAGAAAGAAAAAACATAAAAGAATTAGTAGATAAACACACAATAAAACCATCATTTCAAAATACCAAAATAAAAGAATTCAAAGGAACAAAAATTGAACTAACAGATACAAATAATGTCTTATCAGAATTTGAAGTATCAAAAGGAAATGCTATAATCGAAAATAACAAATTAATAATTGAAGTATTAGAAAATGACAAAATAACACTAACAAGAAAAAAATATGATAACAAAATATCAATATTCTATGAAGGAAAAGA
>CAJKKJ010000271.1 GCA_905200435.1 uncultured Bacillota bacterium
ATAAATTTTCTAATTTTTTCCATATCAAATAACATATAAATAGTTAAACAAATAGTTATAAAAAAATTAATAAATGTTGTATATGATGATTTAAAATCAATTCTTTCTACTAACTTATTACTGATATTGCCCAAATTAATGTTATATTTAACTGATATATTTTTTACAATATAAATTAATGTATTAATTAAGAAATTTGATTCTTTATAAATTAAAGGTATGATAATTATAGAAATAAATAAAATTATTAATATTATAATTAAAATAATAAAAATCATTGAAATAATATTATTAAATCTTTTCTTAAAAAAGCATTTTAAGGGATATAAAAAATATGATAGTATAAAAGATACAAAAAAAGGAAATAGTGGATTAAATATTTTATTCTCTACTACTTCCCATATTGGATACATTTTATATATTGTAAGTATTATTAGACATATTAATAACACTTTTATTAGTTTAATCATCTAATCACCAGTTTCTAAAATAATAGTAACAGGTCCATCATTTATTAGTGATACTTTCATGTCAGCACCAAAAATACCAGTTTCAACATTTACATGTTTTTTTAATTTTTCATTAAATTCATCGTATAAATATGATGCAGCACTATGAGCATTAAAATAACTTGGTCTTCTTCCTCTAGAAGTATCAGCATATAGTGTGAACTGGGAAATACTTAAAACTTCTCCCCCAACTTCTAGTAAGGATTTATTCATAACATTCTTTTCATCATTAAATATTCTTAAATTTATAATCTTATTTACCATATAATCTATTTCTTTTGATGAATCATTCTTTCCAAATCCAACTAGTAATGTTAGACCATTTTTTATTTGGCCAACTATTTTATTATCTACTTCTACACTAGATTCTAGTGTTCTTTGAATTACAACCCTCATCTTATTACTCTTTCTACATCAATTATTTCTGGTAGTGAATTAATATCATTCATAAATAAATCTAAATTTTCTAAATCTTTAACCAATACTTTTATTTCAATATAATATAATTCATTTGAAAAAATATTATTCACATATGTTATTGAAATATCTCTATTTTGTGCTTTTGTAATTATATCCATTAATAAATTTTTATTATCGTTAGCATGTAACACCAACAATGATTCATACTTACTTTTTATCTCACTACCCCATTTTACATCTATTGTTCTTTCTTCTTCATCATCAATGTTAGGGCATATTATTCTATGAACAGTTACACCATTTCCTTTAGTAACATAACCGATTATTTTATCTCCTGGCACAGGATTACAACAACGAGCAACGTTTATTTTCATATTTTCTATGCCTTCAACGTATAAATCATTATAACTATACTTAACTTTTTGCTCACTTGTCTTTTTAAGCATTAATTCTTCTTTTGACAAATTTTCTTCTTTCAAAATATTAATAACTTGATTTATACCAATTTTGTTATCTCCTAAATTTATATATAATTCATCTAAATTATTTAATTTCAATTCATCTAATATTTTATCAATATTTTCATCTTTGAAGAATTCAGCAT
>CAJKKJ010000272.1 GCA_905200435.1 uncultured Bacillota bacterium
AACAAAAGGGTCCTTTTTTGTATTTAATATATGGTTTGGGCTATTTAATATCTAATACTTCTTTTTTAGGAGTTTTTATCTTAGAGGTTATATCTAGTACAATATTTTTATATTTAACTCATAAGATTATTAATTTGTATTTGGATGAAAAATATAGTTATATTATTTTACCTTTGTTTGCATTTTTAATTTATACAGCTACGGGTTTTAGACATGGTTCGAGTTGTGAAGAATTTTGTTTTCCAATGATGATGTATAGTTTATATGAACTTATAAAATATGCTAGAACTAATGAAATTAGTTATAAAAAAATATATATTGTTGGTTTTATGGCTGGATTAATTTTTCTTACTAAATATACTGTTCTTGGTATTAATTTTGCTTTTATGCTTTGTTTATTTATTTCTTTACTTAAACAAAAGAATTTTAAAAAGGCATTTATTTCTCCTTTTGTATATTTGTTTGGAATGTTTACACCTTTAATACCATGGCTTATATATTTTGGTGTTAATGGTGCAATTAAGGATTTCTTTAATGTTTATATTTTTATTAATTTATTTTCATATACTGAAACGAAGGTTAATATTTTTAGAAAATTATTTAATTGTTTTTATTACTTTGGTAGAAATTTATATGCCAATAAAGTATATATGTTAATTATATTTTGTTTGTTGATTTTTCCTATTTTGAGCAAAAAGATTAATTTGAGAGAAAAAGTGGTTGTTTTAACATCTATGGTTTGTTCTATTTTGTTTATTTATATTGGTGGAATTTATTTTCTTTATTATGTTTTACCTATATTAATTTTTAGTTTGTTTGTTTTAATTTATTTTGCTAGTTATTTAAAAAATATAAAATTAAATAAATTTTTATGTATTCCTTATGTTATTTTACTTATTGTTTTAACTTATTTTATTAGCCCTAATACTTATTTAATGAAGGTTAAAAAAGAAGATATGGTTCAGTATAAGTTTAAGGATATTATTATGAAAGAAGATAATCCTACTATTTTGAATTATGGATATTTGGATATGGGATTCTATACTACTACTGGTATTGTTCCTAATACTAAGTATTTTGAAAAGTTAAATTTTAAATATAAAAAATATCCTGAAAATATTGATGAATTAAATAAGTATATTGATAATAAGGAAGTTGATTTTGTTATTTATATAACTAAGGGTGATAAAGATTATCCTTTATCTGAAAATTTGGGTGTTACTTATGAACTTGTTAGTCATGAGAAACAGAAGTTTGAAGGTAAGATGTTTGATTATTATTTGTATCAATTGAAGAAAGTTTAGGCTTTCTTTTTTTGAATAAAATTATGTAAGTTGGCAAATATGTTTATTGACAATTGCACTGAAAATTTTTATTTTTTCAGTGTAATTGTCAAAGATATAATATCCATATAAATAAACATAGTAAGGTTATTTTGATTGGGTAATAAAAAAATTCTTTTTTGGTTGAATTTTAAAAAAATATATTGTATAATGTATGTAGAATAGAAATGTTGATAAAGTAATAAATA
>CAJKKJ010000273.1 GCA_905200435.1 uncultured Bacillota bacterium
TTATTTGTTGTATTTACATACTTTTGTATGACAAATACGCATCTCGCTCTCTGTATTATAATTATATTTTAACTATAAAGTATAATTATATCAACCCCTCAACGGAAAAGAGAATTATGAGTAAAAAATGCGTGGCTGCTAATCAGATAAAATTAACCTAGTAAGTACTGCTCCAGTTTTGCTGACACTAATTTTTTACTCATAATTCCCTTTATTTATTTTCAATAAATTTATTATTGCTCTATCTTCCTTTTATTAACCATTCATTATATTTTGCTTCAAAACTTTGTTGGTCTGGAAATATAATTCCCATTCCAACCTCAATACAATCTTCACATTCTTCTGTTAATTCATTATCTACATTGATGTGTCCAAAGTTATAGTCATACTCAAATATATAACCATTTTTAATTAATTTAAATTCTTTATTTTTCATATAATCTCCCTCTGTTCTATTGTAATATTACGATATATCTATAATATATCTTTTTCAGTATCTTGATATATAACTTCATCACCTATAATTTTATAAGTATCTAAAAATCTATACCATACTCCACCTTTTTTACACTCATTAACTACTCTAACTTCCCAATGCTCCTTAAACTCCATTATATGTATCTCTATATCTCCGTATGGATTTTGATTATATTCAAAATTTAATCCATCTAGTTTAATTCTTTCCATAGTTTTTTTGAGTTCTAATATTTGATTTTTAATCTCTTCTGGAATTAAATAATTCATTTTAACCTCTCCTTATAATAAATTCTTTTTTATTTGTATTATTACCAATTAACACTAATCATAAATACCTTTTAAAGCTCTTTGGATTGTACAAGTACTTAATCCTGTTTCTTTTACTATTGCTCTGTAACTTAATCCAGAAGCTCTAAGCTCTTTAATTTTTTTAACTTGTTCATCTGTTACTTTTCTTGGATTAATTAAAGCTCTTGATTCTAACTCTTCTATTTTTTTCTTTAACTCTTTATTTTCTTTAATCAAAGCTTTATTTTCTTTGACTAATTCTTCATTAGCTGATTTTAAAAAATCAACTGATAATTCTTTATTATTTTTTTCAGATATTGTACTTCTATCTAATTTAAATCTACCCACAAAATCACCTCTATGTATTATGGTAATATTACATTGTTACACTTTCGCTATATTTTCAATAGTTTACACAAATATTTTTAAATTGAACAACTCCTAAAAAAGATTAGGTTAAATACCTCTTAATCTATTTTCTCTAATTTAAACTGCCATTTATTAGAATTTAATTTATCTCTTATTTCAATTTGATATAACTTTATATTAAATAAATAATATAAAAACATTATTTAAAAAAAAATGAAAATAATACTTTTAATATTATTTATTAATTTTTTTCATATTTTGTTGATTTATGTAAATAAAAATGTTATTATTTTTTTGTATTATTTATACAATATTGGTATATTAAACTTAATATAATATAATATTGTATTTTTTTATTATATTTACTTTATTAATTTAAAACAAATAAAAAGA
>CAJKKJ010000274.1 GCA_905200435.1 uncultured Bacillota bacterium
GCCAGCTATATAACTATTTTTATAAAGAAGATCAAAAAAATAGTTTTCAAGCAATATCTATTGCAGAATACTATGATGCCAATAAAGAAATACTATCATCATACAAAACAGGAAGTATGAGAGATAGAATAGAACTAGTACCACTAGTGTATAAAACATGTTTTATGCCATCTATAGAAGAATATCAAATATTTAGAAAAGACTACTTTAAAAACATAATATATTCATATTTGTTTAGTCAAAATCTACCACTAACATCATATAAAATAGACAAAGAAACCAAAAAAATAATAAAACCTTCACCAAATACAAATTATGATGAAATGGTATCAAATAAATGGAATTTTAATGATGAAACATTATCAAAAGAAGAAACAATCAAGTTTTTATTTCAAAATTACTTAAAAGAAATAATGGACATTGTTAAGGATTTGTCCGATAATCAACCAGACTATTTTAAAACAATAAAAGATGTAACATACAATAATATTCAACCAAGCAATATAACAGCATTTATGAATATAATTATAAGCAATTATAAAAGAATAATAGAACTATATAAAGTATATGGAAGCGATGAAATAAGAAGAAAAAACATGATTGAAGAACTAGTAGAAGAAAGAACCAAAATTTTAAAAAGTTTAGAAAATGTAGATAAAAAAATAGATGCCGCATCAGGTACTCAAGGAAAAAAATTAACATTTTCATCAGGAACACAATCAAGCAAATTATTCATGTATGACAATGAAAAAGGATTTATCCAAAACTTATTCTTCATATTCTTATTAGGTTTAACATCAGGACTATCATTCTTTTGTATCTCATCATTAATAAAATTTATATTAAATAGAATTTAAGAAAGTTTAAAGTCTTTCTTTTTTTTGACACTTTTTTTAAAAAAAATAAATTATAATAAAAAAGGTGATAAAATGAAAAAAATACTTCCAGTAATACTAGGATTAGTAGTAGGTCTAATATTCACAAAAATATTTTATGATTCATACAATGTAACATATGCATTCAATGAAAATATAACAATATATGCTTTTCAACAAGGAGTATATTCAAGTGTGGAATCTATAAAAGCAAATGTAAATCTAAATTACTACATCTATGAAAAAAATGGTGACACTTATCATGTATATGCTGCATTCACTTCAAACAAAGAAAATATTGAAAAATTAAAAGGTTTTTTTGAAAATTTAGGGTATAGTATATATGTAAAGGAAATTAATATACCTGCCAATGATTTCACAGAAAAATTAAAACAATATGATCTATTGCTATCAAGAACAGATAATACAAGTGCGATTGAAGCAATAAATGCAAGTGTTTTAAGTGAATATGAGGAGGAATACAATGAAAATTAAAAGTATACCCATAACTGATAGACCAAGGGAAAGGTTACTAGAAAAAGGAAGTTCAAATTTAAGTAACGAAGAATTAATATCAATTATTTTAAATAATGGTAATAAAAAAAATAGTGTCAAAGAAATATCTAATTCTCTATTAGAACATATCAAA
>CAJKKJ010000275.1 GCA_905200435.1 uncultured Bacillota bacterium
TAGTTGCTGGTGCTGGATCAGGTAAAACATTAACAATATTAGGAAAAATAAAACATTTATTAGAAACAGGTATAAAACCAGAAGAAATAATATGTATATCTTTTACAAATGAAGCATGCAATAGTTTGAAAGAAAAATTAAAAAATAACAATATGGAAATAGATGTATTTACATTTCATAAACTAGCACTAAACATCCTAAAAAACAAATATCAAATAGCCGAATCAAATACACTAGATAATATAATTGATAATTTTTTTAAAATAGACGTTTTATATAATGAACATATATTTAATATTGTTTTAAAATATTTTGGCTTAAAAAATAAAAATGAATACTTAAAGTTTTATAAAACAGGTAAAGAATATATAGAAAGTACTCAAAAATTAATAAGTACATTTATAAAACTATTTAAATGTAATAATTATAAGTTAGAAGACTTTAATTATTTCCTAAAAAAAACAAGAAACATATTTAATTTAAAAAACTATAAAAAAGAAAAGTATTTATTAATCATAATTCTAAATATTTATATAGAATATATGGATTATTTAAATGAAAATAATGAAATAGATTTTGATGATATGTTAATAAAAGCAACAGAAGAAGTAAATAAAAAATATACGGATAAAATTAAGTATATAATTATAGATGAATATCAAGACACAAGTTATATAAGATTTGAACTTATAAAAGCAATAATAGAAAAAACAAAATCTAAATTAATGGTAGTAGGGGATGACTTTCAGTCAATATATCGTTTTACAGGCTGTGATCTTGATTTGTTTAATAATTTTCATAAATATTTTAAAAATGCAAAAGTATTAAAAATTTCAAGTACGTATAGAAATAGTAATGAATTAATAAAAATAGCAGGTAATTTCATTATGAAAAATAAATATCAAATTAAAAAAAATCTAAAATCCTTAAAACATTTAAATAAACCAATTGTAATAGTTAGATATAAAAATAAAAAAGATCTAAAAAAATTAATACTAAAAATATATCGCAAAAATAAAAAAATATTAATATTAGGTAGAAATAATAATGATATAAACAATTATTTAGATGATGATTTTATAATAAAAGAGAACAAAATAATTTATCTAAAAAATAAAAATATGGATATTAATTATTTAACAGTACATAAATCAAAAGGTTTAGAATCAGATAATGTAATAATTATCAACTTATACAATAAAACATTAGGTTTTCCAAATAAAATGATAGATGATAAAATACTAAGATTTGTAAGTAAAAGTAAAATTAATTATTTATATGATGAAGAAAGAAGATTATTTTATGTTGCACTTACAAGAACAAAAGAAAAAGTATATCTATTTACGCCTCTAAATTCATCTATCTTTGTAAATGAATTAATAGATGACTATAGGAAAGATATTGAAATAGTAGATATAAATAATTTAATTAATACCATTGACTAATTTAAAGTATAAATGTATAATTTAAATGCAAAAGAGGTGAAACAAATGAACCCGTTAGTTTATTTTAGAATATT
>CAJKKJ010000276.1 GCA_905200435.1 uncultured Bacillota bacterium
AAATGCTTTATATGTTAGATATTTTTAGTTTAATACCATCTTTTTATAATAAAAAGAATACTATTTCATTAATAAATAATTTTTATTTAATTGAAAATAATGATATATATGATATGTATATGGAAAATAAAAAATATAATGAAATACCATCTTTATTTAATTTTATAGGAGATTCTTGTTATTTTGAAAATAGTTCAAAAAAGTTAAAATATATTTTTAAACTTGCTTATAATAGTTTACTTAAAAGAAATTTACCAATTCCTGATATTACTGAAAAATATAATATTAATAATCATGAAATTATAGTTTCTGTTGGTGGCTTTGATTATGAAGATGTAGTATGTCCATTAATGGTTAATTTTGATGCTACAAAATATAATGAATTATATAAATATGTTTTTACAAATGAAAATGGTTTTATTATTAAATTTTATGATAATAAACTAGTTGGTGTTGTTTTTGGAATAAGATATGGTAATAGTATATTTTTATCTAATTTATCTACTATTGTTCATCCAAGTTATATAACTTTATCACTTGAAAAATTTATAGAATTAATTATAGAAATAAGTAAAAAAAGTAATGATAATATTAGACATGTTTATTTAAGTGGTGGCAAATTTAATAAAATTTTTAATGGTAAAATACTTCCTGTTTTAACAGATTATAATGGCTTTGGAAAAGTATTATATGATGACTTTACTAAAATAAATTCTAATAATTTAAAAAAATATTCAATAAAACCTAGATATTATTATGATGAATTAGCTTGTAAAAGAGCAAGAGCAATTAGAATTCTTGATTTATTTAAGCATAATGAAGAAGGAACAATTAATGATAAGGATTATGAAAAAGTTGTAAGTGCAGGTAGAAACTGGTATAAGAATGATGATGTTTTTGTTGTTGGAAATATTGATAACAAATTAATTGATGAAATAAAAGGAGGTAGAAGTTAATGAATGATGTAAGTAAAAATTTGAATTCTATTTTCTTTTACAAAGGAGATATACATGACTTTGATGACTTTTTTATAAATCATAAGAAATATGTATATGAGCTTACTAATGATTTTAATAATAAAATAAAATTAAAAAAAATTATAAACTTTAAATCTAAAATTACGGATATATATTTTGAAATAATTAATGAAAAAATACTTAATGGAAATATATCAATTGATGATTTGCTTAATCATCCTTTATACGAGGATATTCTTAGCTTTTTATCAGATGAATCTATAAAAAAATTATATGGCGCGAATACTAGTGAATTTGTTAAAAGATATGGATTTAAGATTATATTATCTGGGGAATATAAATATATTGAAACCTTAGATAAAGAAACACTAAATAAATTTTTTAGTGCATTTGAATTAAAAAATCCCAAAATACTCAATTTAATAAATTTTTATGATGCACTTGTTGATTATAACTTTTTATATTTGACACATGATGATATTTTAAATAACCATGCTTTTAATAATGCATTAATTAATAAGAGTCTTTATTTAGAAATTGA
>CAJKKJ010000277.1 GCA_905200435.1 uncultured Bacillota bacterium
TATACCATATTAATAAACAAAAAAAAGTTTTATTTTACTAAAACCTTTTTACTAAATTTTTACCTTCTTGTTGAGCATAGCTATGGGTACTCATATTTTTTTTCATAACTGCTTCTTTTCTTATATTATCTAATATTCTTATTAATGCTTTATTACGAATATATAATTCATCAATTCTAAATGAAGTTCTATTTTTTTCTTTGGCATAATTTAAAATACTTCTTAACTCGTATATTTCTACCTCTAAATTTCGACACTCTTCATTCATTGATTCAATTCTTTCATCTCTTTTTTTATTCATACTATTAATCTCAGAAAGTTTATTATACTTATTTTGAGTATTATTTAACATTTTATTTCTATACTTATTGTATATTGGTGTAATAACTTTAATTCCTATGGAACCTAAAACAATATTTAATAATAATGTTAAAGGTATTCCCAACTTAAATACAAATAAAGATAATAATGTTGTTGTAATAAGTGGTAATATTAAATTACAACACAATAAGTCAATATTATTCTGTATTTTTTTATTTTGTTTTTCTTCTACTCTTGAAATTACCCTATAATCATGTAAATTATCAATGTATCTCATATCATAAAGTTCTTCTATATCTTTCTTACATTTTCTATTTAATTTTAATTCATTTTCGCACATAACTAGTGCTTTTTTTACATCCTCTATAGTTACAATAAAATTATCCATATTTTTTATCCCCCTTAAGTTGTATAAATCATATCATATTGTAAAAATACTGTCAAATTAAAAAAGGAATTTTTTATTAAAGAAAGACTAATAGGGAAATTCCTATAGTCTTTCTTTAATAACTATCTAATAGATTGTTTACCAAGTTCAACTAATTTTTTAGTCATGTAACCACCAACACTACCGTTCATTCTTGAAGTAGTATCTGGTCCTAATGTAACACCTAGTTCACGAGCTATTTCATATTTCATATTGTTTAAAGCTTCTTTTGAACCATTAACAACAAACTTGTTATCCATAAATCTCACCTCATTATTATAATGAACTAAAATTATAATTTAATGATTAACACTTTTTACCATTTTTAAAAAGTAATCATTATCCCAAATTTGTGTTCCAAGTTCTAATGCTTTAGTATATTTAATTCCAGGTTCCTCACCTACTATTACAGCATATGTTTTAGATGTAACACTATTAGTAACTCTTCCACCAAATGATTCTATTATTTCAGTTGCTTCTTCACGGGAAATACTAATTGTACCGGTTAAAACAAAATTTCTTCCATAAAATATATCATTTTCTATTTCTATATTACCAATATAATTCATATTTAAACCATATGAAATAAATTTTTCAATCATTTTTTTATTATCTTCATCTTGAAAATAATAATAAACATTCCGAGCCATTATATCGCCCATATCTCTGATATTTGCTATATCAAATATAGATGCCTCCATTAAATTTTGAATTGTTTTAAATTTTTTGGCAAGTATATTAGCATTTTTCACACCAATTCTTTTAATT
>CAJKKJ010000278.1 GCA_905200435.1 uncultured Bacillota bacterium
AGATATAAGATTAGTAGGGCTTCTAGTTTATCTAATACGAGTTCGAATGATGCTGGGAAAATAGAATTGATGGCTACAGTAAGTGGTGGTAATTGCGATAGTGGTTATTTTGATATAAATACAGAAAACACTTCATCGAGAAGTGGTTCAAAACCATTAACAAGTCAAAAAATAGGTTACTTTAGAGAATATGCATCAAAACTTGGAAGTGATTTTTCAATTCTTGATTATCATTATTATGTACTACAAATGTTATATTTAGTGGAATATGCTGATTATGATAGTCAAACAAAATTAGGAAAAGGTGTAACCAATAGTAATGGTGGAGCAATCCTTGGTGAAACTGATGAACTTGGAATGAAGTCAGGAATTTTAATAAATGATGGTGCACATAGTATGATATATAGAGGAATAGAAGATATATATGGAAATACAGCAGATTTTCTAGATGGAATAAACATAAGAAATTATCAAGCATATATCAATTATGATTTTACAACATATGAATCAGATGTATTTGATGGAAATTATAAGGCATTAGGATATGTTAATGCAAATGATTATGGCTTTATTACCAAGCTTGGATATGATAGTAATAATCCATTAATAGGTTTACCAACTGGGGTTGATGCAACAAACACTGAGGAAAGTAATCCAACAGGAATAAAAGATGAATATGTTGCAACGACTGGTGATAAGATATTAAAGGTCGGTGGTGCGTTTGATGTTTCTAATAGTGCCGGCCTTTGGTTCTCTGATGCTGTTAGTGAGTCTGGTGCTGCTGGTTATGATGTGGGTTCGCGGCTTATTCGTCACCAGACAAGTACAGGTAGAGAAGTACAGTTAAATAAATAAAATAAAATCAGTATGTATACAACATACTGATTTTTTATATACAAAAAATAAAAAAAATATGATATACTATTAAGTATCAAATAAACAAAACCATACAAGAAAGAGGTGAATAAATGAAACTAGAAGAAATAAAAAGAATAGGTCCTAAAACAATAAGTTTATTAAACAAACTAAAAATAAAAGACACAAACGATTTAGTAAAATATTATCCATTCAGATATAACATAATAAAAAAATCAAATCTAAAAGAAGCAGAAAATAACAGTTATGTAACAATAGATGGAAAAGTAGAAACAAAACCAGTATATTATAGAATCAAAAAGAATTTAGATAAACTAAGCTTTAAAATGAATACAGGAACATACCTTGTAAACATCCTCATATTTAATAGAGGATTCATGAGAACAATAATAAAAGAAGGAAGCAAAATAACAATAATAGGTAAATATGACAAAATACATAACCAAATAACAGCAACCGAAATAAAAATGGAATCAATAGGAGATAAAACCATAATTGAACCAGTTTATCATCTAACATACGGATTAAGTAAAAAAGTATTACAAAAATATATAAATATATCCCTTCAAGATTTTGACACAATCGAGTATGTACCAAATTATCTAAAAGAAAAATATAACCTAATAAACAAAAAAGAAG
>CAJKKJ010000279.1 GCA_905200435.1 uncultured Bacillota bacterium
ATCAATAATGCACATATACTATATACAAAATAACATATTATGTATGACAAACCAGGTAGTTTACCACACTTACAAAACCAAATATATTTTTCTATATTTACGATAAGTAATGAATATATTACACCTATAATTAATATTGACATTACCATTGACATACAAATATAGAAATATATCTCCACTATCCCTAATTTCCACAATTGCTTATTTGTCATTCCAATCTGCCTATATGTTAAAAATTCTTTGTTTCTATTTAACAACTTATTATATATGCTAGAACAAAAATTAGTGATACCTATAATTCCTATTACACCCAAAAAAATAGTTCCGGGAATAATAAATATATTTTTCAAATTTGCATATTCATCCTCATAACTCTTCTTCGATTTAAAATCTATGGAAGCTTTATCTGTCATACAATCGTGTAAGTACATTTCCATATCGGAGTACATATCCGAATCTATATCAAATACAAAATTCATAAGCAATGGGTTATCTACACTACTACAATACTCTTTACTAGACATAATTATATTTGTTTCAAAATCTAAAGTACCATACAAATCAGTAAATAAAAATATATTTTTCACATGACCTATAACCGTATATTCTTTTTCATTTTTATTATTATAGCCTATGTTAATTTTATCCCCAACCTTAAATTTTGTACTTTCTAGTATGGGATTACCGAAGTCATCAACATCACAGACCTCTAATACACCTTTTCCGTTATGCAATTTCTCATAATCTATTGTCCCATCAATCACCTCATATTTTGATAAAGGAAAATCATCCATCCCATATGTTTGTAAATCAATCTCTTTTCCACAATACTTTGTAGTAAAAATATCATTATCTAATCTTTTAAAAGTATCATTATCTTGATATTCTCTTCCACCTGTTCTTGTACAATAAATTCTTCCACCCTGAATTTCTTTGTTCGCTTCGAGTTCCTTAACAATATTTAAATCCAAAACATTATTCTTATTATATTTATCCTGAAAATAAGCCTTATTAGCAACTACAAAATCAGTTTTAATAAAACTCTTTACATATTTTTCTTGGGAAAAAGAGTTTCCTATAGTTCCAAAAACAACCACAAGTATAACAAACACAGCTAAAGCGCTAATAAGTGCTATATTTTTTCCTTTCCCTACTGATACATTAATTAAAGCTAGCTTATTTATAGTTAACTTCTTATTTATCTTATTTCTTACTTTATTATTGATATTTTTTTCTTTCTTATTCAACATTTTTATTGGTTTATATGCACATAAAGCACTTATAAACCAACCACAGAATATCGACAACATTACTTCATATATATTTAAGCCTTTGTTTTCTAATTGTAAATTAATAAGTGTATCTAACTTTTTAACAAGTTCCCGCACAAGTATATTGCTAACTATAATACTTAAAGGAGTTGTACAAATCACTATAAAACCATAGTGCATATAAACCATTTTCCTAATTTGTTGTTTAGTGGCTCCTAGTATATGAAATTGTTTAAGTAACGAT
>CAJKKJ010000280.1 GCA_905200435.1 uncultured Bacillota bacterium
CCATATAATTTATCTCCCCTTTTATTATAATAAAATTATAATTCTCAAATATTAAAATGTACCCTATAGAGTAGACACGATAAAAAAAAGTCTACCCTATAGGGTTTTTCTATTTATAATAGAGTTATAAGATTAGGAGTGAGTACAAATGAGTAAGAAGTTATTTTCAAGTAAAGATATAGAAATACTATCTAAAAATAAATATGTTAAAAAGGTTAGTGAAAAAGGAATTACATATACTGATGAATTTAAAAGATTATTTATTGCCGAGAATGAAAAAGGTAAATTTCCAAGAGATATATTTGAAGAATGTGGTTTTGATATTGATATAATTGGTTTAAAAAGAATTCAATCATCAGGTAGTAGATGGCGCTCCGCATTTCGAAGAAATGGTGTTGAACAATTACAAGATACTAGAAAATTTAATACTGGAAGACCTACTGAAAAAGATTTATCACTAGAGGAAAAGTATGAGAAGCTACAAGCAAAACTAAAGCTTTTACAAGCGGAGAATGAACTTTTAAAAAAGCTAGAAATGCTAGAAAGGGGGATGAAGTAATAGTATCTGCAAGTGAAAAGTTTAAAATTATAAAACTAATAATTAATAAATATAAATTGAAAAATATGATTAGTTATCTTTGTAATATTTCAGGAGTTTCACGTTCGGGATATTATAGATATTTTTCAAGTGCTACTATAGAAAAACGTAAATCTAATGAAATTAAAGATTTAGAAAGTAAAGAAAACATTTTAAAAGCATATAATTTTAAAAATCGTAAAAAAGGTGCTAAACAAATTAAAATGACACTTAAGAATAACTTTAATATTAATTATAATTTAAAGCGTATAAGAAGAATAATGAAAAAATATAATATAGTTTGCCCTCATAGAAAAGCTAATCCTTATAGAAGAATGATGAAAGCTACAAAAGAACACACAGTCTTACCTAATTTGTTAAATAGAAAATTTAAGCAAGAATCTCCCGGCAAAGTATTGCTAACGGATATATCTTATCTATTTTTCAAACATGGACAGAAGGCTTATTTGTCGACCATTTTAGATGCATCTACTAATGAAATTTTAGCTTATAATATTTCAAAAAGTCTTAAAATTGATATAGTAACTGATACAATTGATAAATTAATTAAAAATAATAGTAGTCTTCTTAGAAATGACTCATTTATACATTCAGATCAAGGAGCTCATTATACAAGTCCGATATTTCAAAAGAAAGTTAAAACTTATAATTTAGGCCAATCTATGTCTAGGCGTGGTAACTGTTGGGATAACGCCCCGCAGGAATCTTTCTTTGGACATTTAAAAGATGAAACCTATATTAAAGAATGTGAAACGTTTGAGGAATTAGTTAAAGAAATAACTGAATATATAGATTATTATAATAATTTTAGAGGTCAATGGAATTTAAAAAAGATGACTCCTGTTCAATACAGAAATCATCTCTTAAATTAGTCTACTCTTTTTTAAACTGTCCTTGACAAAGGG